>JAWXCD010000037.1:0-32537 GCA_034440535.1 Verrucomicrobiota bacterium
GATTTGGACGCGGAGGGATGGTTGGCCGACGGGGACGAAGCCGAGGCGGTGGGTGAGGTTGATCTGCTCGATTTTCCATTCGGAGAAGCAGTGGGTTACAATCCTTGCGAACTCTTTCTCTGCCAAGGGTTGGAAGCATTCATAGGTGATCCCAGAGATCGGGCGATCGCCCTCCTGACCACGGACGACACCGAGGAACTCTACACAAGCGCCGCACCCGGGTGGCCAGGGTTGGGATTGGGAAATGGGATCAGGTGAAATTGTTAGGTTGAAGTTGTTCATTGTAGATTTATCCCCCTTGAACCGGGGGCATGATGGAAATCTCGTCCCCGTCAACAAGCACGTGATCACGACGCGCAAACTCATCGCCGACAGCCAGAAGCAGACTTTTGTCCCAGTCCCGTAGCGCTGGGTATGTTGAATACACTGCGTGAACAACGGCATCAACTGTGGCGCGCTCGGGAACATCAAGATGGAGGGAATCCAAACCTGTCGCCACTCGGAAATGCGCCCACAAACGAACGGTCACTTTCATTGTTTCCTCTTAATGACAGTTTCTTTCAACACCGCAATGTACGGAAGATTTCTATATTTCTCGGCATAATCCAATCCGTAACCCACCACAAACTCATCGTGAATTTGAAGGGCAGAATAATTAGGTTCAACGACCTTTGAACGTGGTTTCATTTTGTATAAAAGAACCGCTGACTTCACTTCCTTGGCGCCCATCTTTAAAATTTTAGCGTGGACCCTCGACAGGGTAAGGCCCGTATCAAAAATATCGTCAATGATGAGCACGTTGCGGTTACGCACATCAAGTTTGAGCTTCGACAGGAATCGGATTTGGCCAGAGGACTTCGTGCCCCCTTTGTAACTCCCGACCATGATGCAATCAAAGGTGAGCGGTAACGTGAGTTCCCTGAGCAAGTCCGCCAGGAAAATGAGGCTCCCATTGAGTATGGCGACCACCGTTAAATCGCGGCCCGAGTAATCATTTTGGATACTACGCGCCATCCGACGAATAGCGGACTTAATACGACGCTCGGAAATGAGCACCCGTTTCACATCACGAATCATGGGCGCACGTCCAGTATACGACGCTTCATCTGTAGTGCCCAACGCGTTTGCGGACCGAGAGCGATACCGTATTTCCAGATCTCCAACGCGTCCTGTTTACGATCCTGATCAAGCACTACCCTGCCCGCAACCAGAAGCACCTCCTGTTGGCTAACTTTTGAAAGGGTCGTTTTGTTTTCAGAAATATTTTCGTACAAAACTCCGAAAACCTTATCACTTTCTTTGCGATATTTTTTAATCATCCCAAAATGCCGGGCACGGATAAGCATGATTTCCTCATTCCCCTGAAAGTCTTTCGCAAGGCGATCGAGCATCGGTTTGCCATTCTTATCGCCCTTGAGCATGAGAAGCCCGAAGAACATGGCTTTCTCTTCTGGGGCCGGCATTTTTTCAAATTGAACAATGGCCGTATCTAAAGTGGCGGAGTTCCCGTCGACAGCCTGCCAGTAGGATTTAGAGGAAGACAGAGGAGTTTGACCGTGAGCAAAAGTCAAACAGACCAGAGAAATAAGCAAAACCCTCAAAACACCCATGGCTATTTATCGACTATTCGCACTCAAGATTCAAGCATCCCTTCCCACAATCAAGCAGCGATCTTATCGGGCAGGATCCCTAATTTACTGCACAGATGAAGAAACCTGCGTTTATGCAGCGGACCATCAGCGAAGTCGTGATGGTTCGGGACGATCCATTTTGGGTCAAGGGCGACGACCTTCAAAAAGCTGGAGGGCAGCAGATCTGGACAAGAATTGAGAATGGCTGGAGGAAAATGAGTATTAAAAAAATAACTTGCAAAAAGGTCGCCTGAGAACAGGACATCTTGTGATTCATTATAAAAAGCACAATGCCCCGCCGTGTGCCCCGGAGTATGCACGACTTTAAGTCCGCCCCAGAACGGCAGCACTTGGCCATCTTGAATAAAATCAGTGATCACGCCCGGACGATACCGAAACAACGCACTGCCCCAACGCTCCAGGCGCCCGCACCACACCGCTTTTCCTTCGTAAGGATATTTTCCATCCAGATGCAGTTGTTCCATCCGATGCCCATAAACCGGAGCCCCCGAAAGTTCCTGAAACCGGGCCAAGTTCCCCCCATGATCCAAGTGCCCGTGGGTCAGAAGGATTCCATCCACATCCTTCCACGAGCGCCCGATTTTCCTCAAAGCCCGTTCGACAAAAGCCGGTTCTCCCGCCATCCCCGTATCGAGAAGGATGCACGTATCTTGATCGTGCAAAATATGGCACCACCCCATGATTCCACGTATCCGAATAACACCCGTAGGATAATTTTCCATAAAATGAATTGTTCCCCCATCAATGATTAAACTGATTTCAATGGCTCGACCGAGCTCACCTCAGCCGCTTTTTCCAGGGCAATCTTCTGACACAATTTTAAATCGAGTTTTCCCGTCCCCAGAAGAGGCAGCGCCTCGACCTTGACCACTTTTTTCGGAACCCACAAATTCGGAAGCCCCGCTTCGTTTAGCTTCACTCGGAGCGAAGAGGGCTCAAAATCTCGCGTGCAAAGGGCGACCAATGCCTCGCCTTTTGCGGCATCAGGTATTCCGACAATGGCCACTGAAACCTCGTCACCGAATTCTGCTTTGAGCAAATCGAGCAACTTTTCCTCAACCAGAATATGAGGAACCATCTCGCCGCCAATCTTTGAAAAGCGTGATAACCTGCCCTCCAGAAACAAAAAGCCGTCCTCATCAAATCGCCCCAGATCGCCAGTTATAAACCAGCCGTCTTTCTTAACCTGATCCGTCTTTTCCACATCGTTTAGGTATCCTTCGAAAATGTTGGCACCCTTGACATAAAGCATCCCGGTTTCGTGCAAAGGTTTATCCACCCCCGTGTCCGGGTCAACGATCCGTGCGGCAATACCAGGAGCTAACTTGCCGGTAGAACCGATTTTGTTCGTTACCTGATGATGCTTTGAATCGTCGGGCGGAGGCGTGTTCACCGTGAGCAGAGGAGCGGTTTCAGTCAGGCCGTATCCTTCAAAAACCTGGACCCCGAACTTTTCTTTAAACGATTCTGCGGTATTGCGTGGCAGCTTTTCAGCACCAGCGATGACCATTCGGAGCGAGCGCAGTTTTTCCGCCTCGACCTTTTTGACATAACTTTTCAGGAAAGTGGGGGTGCCCAAGTGGATCGTCGCCCCATGCTCAAAAATCGCGTCGCCCACAGCCTTGATATCCAAGGGATTCGGATACGTTACGACCCGAACTCTGCGCAGAATAGGAATCCAGATCACCGAAAGAAACCCGAAGCTGTGAAAAATGGGTAAAGTGCCCATGACCGCATCTTTTTTATCAGGATTAATCATGGCCGTGAATTGCACAACGTTAGCCAGCAAGTTCCGATGACTTAGGACCACTCCTTTAGGTTCACCCGAACTTCCACTGGTAAAAAGAATCGCCGCTTCTTTCTTTCCACCCTCATTGATTGGAAGTTCGATCAAGTTTGCCAGGCACCGCGACGGAAGAAGGAAAGCTAGGCCGATCCAGCCTAAAATCTTCCATTTCGGAGCCGCGGCTAAAACCGAAGGCAGATCAATACGATGTTCTGGCCAAGGGATATTTATTTTTTTGGCAAAAACATCAGCCGTAATAGCCGTCTTAATCTCAGCGCGCTTGATACTCGCGTTGAGGGCCGCCTCGCCCGCCGTGAAGTTGAGATTAACAGGAACTTTTCCCGCAAGAACCACCCCAAGGTTTGCAATGATACCCCCCGCTCCAGGAGGAAGCACGATCGCCACCCGTTTTTCGGGGCAATGTTTCTTTATATAGGTGGCGAGGAAAAGACTCACACCTAACAACTTGCCCGCCGTGATTTTTTTCGCCTTTGGAAATGAATCTGTGACACGCACTTGTCCAAAGCCCGCTTTCAAGTTGCGAATAATTTCATAACCTAAATGACGATCAAGCTCAGGCCGAGACAAGAACGCTTGTTGGTTTAATGAAAGCAAAGCCCGACGCGCAATTTCCGCGTTTGCTTGGGCAGCCGGAATCGCGTCACCAAAAACGACGTTAACCGGGTACCGCAATTGGGCAGGCCATTTACCTAGAAGATTCTTTTCTTTGAAGGAGAACACCGAGCCCCACAGGTTATCTAAACACACAGGGACAACAGGCACATCGGCTTGGCGCGCGATAATTTCAAACCCTTTGCGAAGGGCATTCAAACTTCCGCTGCGAGTAAGTTCGCCTTCAGGGAAGATACAAATCACGTCCCCAGCCTTCAAATGCTCCGCCGCTTCCCGAATCCCTTCCTTGGCGCGGGTGGGGTTAATGGGGATGACGTTAAGGATGCGGAAAATAAGATTGAGCCCAGGGATATTATAGATATCACGAGCCATGATAAATCGGATGGATCGCGGACAAGCCATCTGAAGCACGAGCGCGTCGACGTAACTCACGTGGTTACAAATCAGCAGGACCCCACCATTGGCCGGGACCTTCTCAGCACCGGTCACCCGCAACCGATAAATACAACCGCCCACGAATCCCCCCAAAAAACGCAGCAAACTTTCGGGCAGATAATACATCACAAGCCCCGCGACAGCCAAAGTGACAACCAACAAGGTGAGGAAAAAGATCGGAAGATTAAAACCTAGAAAATGAACAAGCCCGAAATGCAGGAGAATCCCCGCAACCGCGCCCACATTCGTCATCAGATTCATACCTGCCAGAAGTTGGCCGCGCTCGGCAGGAGGTACACGATTCTGTAAAAAAGCGTTCAGGGGCACTACAAAAAGTCCCCCGCTCACGCCACCTGCAAAAAGGATCCATAAAAAGGTCGTCGAAGCAGGATTCGTAAAAGCCATAGCTCCATAAGCCCCAGCCATGCCCAGGGCGCCCAGTGGGATAATCCCAAGCTCGATACGATGCCGAGATACAACAGAAGCGATAACACTCCCGCAAATAACACCCACCCCCATGATACCCATCAAAAGACCCGTCTTCGCAGTCGCCGCAGAATTAGCGCCATGGATCATTTGACCCACGTCCACCAGAACTAAATACAAGAACCCGCCCGCAGCATAAAAGAAAGCGATACCCAAGCTTGAGAGGCGAATCCCTGACTCACGCCAAACGGCTTTGAGTTGATAAAAATGTTCCCAGAAGAGAGAAATTGAAAATGGGCGATCGGAGTGAATTGGGCTTTTTTCAAGAAACAGGGACGAAATCCAGGCCATGACACAAACGAACCCAAGAATGGCTAAACATTTACCCGCGCCCTCCCAAGGGGTGGCACCAGAATACATGTCAAACATCCGCCCGCCTAAAAGTGCCCCGGCCAAGATCGCGACGACAGTAAGCATTTCGATAATGCCCGAAGCCATTCCCAAGCGTGATTCGCCCACGTATTCTTTTATGATCCCTTGTTTAGCAGGCGAAATAAAGGCGCACAAAGTCGAGAGGATAAAAAACGTGGCAGCAGCTAGAGGCAGGCTTTTGATATAAAATGCCATAAACATAATCGCCATGACACCCATTTGGAAAAAGAGACACCATTTGACGATTGACGATTTCCGGCGGACATCCGACCACCAACCCGCGAGAGGCGCAAACAACACAAAGGGTAAAATGGTGAAAAGGGCAAAAATATTTATGTAACTTTGCGAAAAAGTGGTTCCAAGGAGGAGCGTCACCAATCCAATCAGAACCATTTTGCAGGCGTTATCATTAAATACAATCTGGGCTTGGAGCCAGGCGAGGTTAAAAAAGGACCGGTTCATGGAGCAGCAACATAACAGATGCCTGAAAGCCCCGCTAATCGAAAATACAAATACCAATCATCGTTAAAATGATATTCATCATACGAATATGAGGCCCGCTATACGCTCCTTAATATATGCTCCCATCAAGTTGGAGCGTAAAGGGATAAAGTCCCCTTCAAGCAAAGGGTTGATTTTAGTCCCAAAAACATTAAGAATAACAATATGCAAATTCATCTAAGTGCACGCCATCTGAAGACCACACCCGCCATTTATTCATATGTTGCCGATAAAATCGGACATCTTGAGCATCTTACGGATAACATTATTGCAGCCCACATCGTCCTATGGCTTGACGAAACCAGAGCTTCAACAGAATCCACCAAGTCCACAAAAGACTCTTTCGTTGTCAAAGCTCACTTGAGTCTCCCCGGACCTGACGTCTTTGCGGAAGAACATGGCTCAGACCTTTACGTGGTCATTGACATGATTACCGACAATTTATCGCGCCAACTACGCAAGCGCAAAACGAAGCTTATCGAGCATAAAAAGTCGAAAGCTCAGCGTTCCAAAGAACGCGCTCGCCAAGTGGGATCAGCAATTTAATAAACTAAAGCTCGCTGTAATCTTTTCTCGTCTCCCTCGGCATCGCATCCGCTGTGGGAGACAATTTTTAAATCACCTTTAGGTCATGACTCAGCCAACAGACCTTTTCGGATCGGGCGAAGATCTCTCGCCCTCCGAGGATGCCCCGCAAAAAAATGCGCCGCTCGCCGCTCGAATGCGCCCCAGGACTTTGGAGGAGTTTGTTGGTCAGGAACATATCCTTGGCCCAGAAAAACTGTTAACGCGCGCCATTAAAGCAGACCGCATTTCTTCCATTATTCTTTATGGGCCTCCGGGTACCGGCAAGACGACTTTAGCCGGGATCATTGCAGAAGCCACCCAGTCCCGATTTGAAAAACTCAATGCGGTGGAGGCGAGTATCGCAGATATCCGCAAGATCCTTGCCTCCGCAAAAAACCGCGCTACCCATTCCGGAGCCAAGACGATTCTTTTTATTGATGAAATCCATCGGTTTAACAAAAGCCAGCAGGACGTCTTACTTCCAGACGTTGAGTCAGGCATGGTTCGTTTAATTGGGGCAACGACGCATAATCCCTATTTTTACGTCAACACACCTTTGGTTTCGCGATCACAAGTTTTTCAACTTGAACCTTTATCCGTTCCAGAGATTTGCACATTGCTCAGACGCTCTCTGACTGACCCTCGCGGAATGGCGCCTTTATTGATCAAAGCCGATGATGATGCCCTTGCCCACTTAGCAGAGGTAAGCGATGGAGACGGACGTAAAGCCCTTAACTCCCTAGAAATCGGAGTCTTAACCACCGCCCCCGGACCTGATGAATACATCCACATCACTCGGGCCGTGGCGGAGGAATCCATTCAACGTAAAGCTGTCCAATATGACGCGGATGGGGACCAGCACTACGACACCATCTCGGCATTTATTAAAAGCATGCGCGGAAGCGACCCAGACGCAGCACTGTATTGGCTCGCCAAAATGCTTGTGGCCGGGGAAGACATCCGGTTTATCGCTAGGCGCATTGTGATTTGCGCCGCCGAGGACGTGGGAATGGCGGACCCGCAGGCGCTGGTCGTGGCTGTGGCTGCCCAGCAAGCGGTGGAATTTGTCGGAATGCCTGAAGCGCGAATTCCCATGTGCCAAGCCGTGCTTTACATTTCAACAGCCCCAAAAAGTAATACGAGTATCACATCCATTGACGCCGCCATGAAGGACATCAACGAGGGACGGACTCTCGAGGTTCCGCGCCCCCTTCGTGACGGACATTATAAAGGCGCCGAAAACCTGCAACATGGGAAAGGGTACAAGTACGCACACGACGACCCGTCTGGATATATTCCCCAGGATCACTTGCCGGAACACCGCCAATATTATTTTCCAACGGGACTCGGTTTGGAAAAGAAAATCCAAGAACGCCTTGAAATTTTCCGGCAAAGACGCGCCTCAGAGGGAAAAGGTAAAGACCAGCCTGCGGCAGAATAATCCATTCAATCCTTTTGCAGTTTAACCCACACATTCCGGCTTCTGGGTCCGTCAAATTCGCAAAGATATATCCCCTGCCATGTCCCAAATTGGATTTGGCCATCTTCAATAAAAACGTGGGCACTTGACCCAAGACAGGCCGCTTTGACATGAGCAGCCGTGTTCCCTTCACCATGCCGATAGTTGTGATCCTTCCAAGGAATCATTTTTTCTAAGGCATACTCCATGTCTCGCATAACATCCGGATCCGCATTTTCCTGGATCATGATCCCCGCCGTGGTATGCGGCACGAAAACGGTCGCAGAACCTGCCTTAATTCCTGCCCGATTAATTTCGGTTTGAACTAAACTCGTGATCTCCAGGAATTGTGTATGTGACGTAGTCCTTAATTTAAGCTCAATCATCTGAGTTGTTTACCCCTGTTTATTGAGTGGGGAAAGAGTTAATCGCTTGCGTAAGTAGGTGGTTCTTTTTAGAAAACAATATGGACTCAGCCGGGAGAATCACACAGCTCACCCTCATTATACCCACCATAAACGAGGGCGATAACCTTAAAACCCTCCTCGCTCGCCTTGATTCCACTGAGACCCCCTGCAAGATTTCTGTCCTTGTCGTCGACGACGGATCGAAAGACGACACCGTAGCCGTCGCACGAAACTTCGTCGGAAAAAGGATCACCGTGACACCCGTCGAAGGGCCCCGAAAAGGTTTAGGCGCGGCGTATGGCACAGGAGTGAACTTGGCGATTTCGCAGCAGGCTGATTTTATTGGGCAAATGGACGCCGACCTTTCCCATGAACCCGAGGCAATCGCACGATTAATACAACCGCTTCTTGCCGGAGCCGATATAGTGATCGGCTCGCGTTACATTCTTGGAGGAAGTTTGCCCGCAAATTGGGCACTGCACCGCATTGCCTTAAGCGTTCTGGGCAATAGGTTTGTTTGTTTTTTGACGGGATACCACACGCCCAAAGATTGGACAACGGGGTATAAGCTATACAAAGTCAATGTAGCAAAAAGCATTTTCCCAAGATTGGGAAAAATCGAAGGGTACACATTTAACGCGGCCTTCTTGCTCTTTAGTTTAAAAGAAGGTTTTAGTGTTGCCGAAGTGCCCATTGATTTCCGTGACCGCGGCACAGGAAAATCAAAAATGAGATCTACAGATTACATTTTTGGATTAATGTATTTCCTCGTAAAACAACGCTTCTCACCTTCCAAAGTGAACACTGGCCGCTGAACAAAGACCCCTATTTTTTGGTCTTTGTAGGATCCATCCGAGGGTTTAACCCGCGACCTGAAGCTCTACGTTGCTATAAAACGAAAACATCGGTATATGATATCGGCACGCCCGAGCGATTGCAGCAATTTGAACTAAAGCAGAAAAGGAATTCCAAGAAGGAACCTAATGAAAAAATACTTAGACCTCGCCCGTCGTTACCCGGTTAAGACCGCAACAATTTTGTACCTTCTCCTGTTGCTGGCACTCTTTGCGCGCACTTTATTTCTGCCAGGCCTGATTCAAGGGGACGACCCCATAACTTTTTATTTTTATGCTGTAGAACGGTTTCTGCTAGATGCGCGAGAAGCGGGCGGACTTCCCCTGTGGTGTAGTGCGCGCGCCGGGGGCATCCCTTATATCGGATCCGCTTTGGTGGATTTTATGCATCCGACTTTCTGGCTCTATTTAATCATGCCATTTGAAAAAGCCTATCACTTAGGTCTGTTCCTACACTTTTGGATGGGGGCTGTTTTTATGTTTTTGTACCTCAGGCGGATCAACTTGAGCCTGCCTGCATCGTTCTTCGGAGGGGTGGCATTAACGTTCAGCGGATATTATGTCTCGGATGCTTTTCACTATCCGGTTGTTGAGCCGGCGCTGTATCTACCAGTTTTGTTGTACATGATAGAGTCAGGCCTTCAAACCAACCGAATCAGATATTACGTTGGATTTTCTGTTTTTCTTTGTCTGCACTCCTTTATCTTTTTTCCACAAGTCCAACTGTATTGCGGATTTGTGTGGGGGACTTACCTCATTGTTCGCGCCTTTCAAATGCGGAAAATTGTAGAGCTCAAGCGCCTGCTTTTGGCCACCGTATGCGGAGTAGCCCTGATGTCGCCTGTGTTGTTACAGGGCTTCGCAAATGCCTCCACAAGCGATCGTGCGTCGGAGTCGTATGAGTTCATGACACAATGGTCGTTACCTCCGGAAGAAGTGACACAGTTTTTCCTGAGAAACCCTTTTGGAGACTGGTCAAACTTCGCAAGTTTTGTACATAAACCGGATAAACCGGACGTCTATTATTTCGGGCGTATGCCCGTCAGATACATCCAGGAATACTTGGGCGTCGCTCTCTTTTTCCTTTGCCTTGCAGGGTTCACCCTTCGCAAAGAGGAACCTATTCGCCGATATTTCACGGCCTTTATGCTCTTCGGAATTCTTTTCGCATTTGGAAAATACACCAATCTGTCGTGGATTCCTTGGTATATGCTTTTAATTTATTGGTTCACAATGATCGTCCTGGGTTGGGCCATACGAGTTGAACTGAAAGATAAAAACAATCGCTTTAGAAGGTGGTTTATCTACGCCCTGGCTTTCGGGGTTTTGCTGGTTGTATTCAAATTCCACTCCTTCTACCAATTTCTTTTCGACTACATTCCAAGTGTGAAATTGTTCCGGGGTCCCGCACGGATTAATATCGTTTTAACTTTTGCCGCCGCTGTTCTTGGGGCTATCGCCCTTGATGTGCTTTATAAAAAATCAAAGACAGCGGGGTTGGAATCACTTTACGGGCCTTTAAAAAGAGGAGCCATATTCGCAGGTGTGTTATTTTTATTATTGATTGGATGCTTCGTAATGATCAGCGGGAATTTTCAACAATTTTTTCCGATGGCCATGGATTATTCAAGAATACCGGAAGCTGACCTTCAAAACTTTAGAAGCCAAATCGTGAGGGATGAACCTTTGCAGCTTCTTCAGGGGTATCTTTTAAGGAAAATTTTTCAGTTCCTCATTATTTGTACTACACTTTTCTTTGGAACTTACCTGCTCATTCGCAACCGTGATAATAAGCTTCTTAAAATCACGCCTATTGGCCTTGCCTGCCTCCTTATCTGCTTCCAGCTCGTAGACACTTGGTCCGTTTCCTCTCGTTTTCTTAAAAATCTTCCGATGGACGATCGATACACCAAGAAAGATGATATCATCCGACTGTTTGAAACAATGAAGTCGGTGCCTACGGATCGTTATCTCCATGTTCGCACCCATTTCCAATTCCCTGACAACAAAGGTGCCCTCTTCGGTTTCGATACGCCTATAGGTTACCACTCATATTATCCTAGGGCTCATAAACAATTAACCGATGCGTGGATGGCAAGACCTGAAATCCTAAACTTCTTGAACGTTCGGTACATTATTTCGATGGTCCCCATTAACCTTCCTCATTTTAAATCGGCCTATGAAGTTCTAGATTCCAACAAATACCTTGCTCCTCAGGATCCATCTGCCCGCTTTCCAATGTTTATTTATGAGAATACCAAAGTTCTTCCGAGAGTGATGGCGTATTCCAAATCTGTGGCCATGTCGGAAATGGAATTTAATTTTACCGTTCGCAACGAGGGATTCCCATTTGAAACCACTGTGGCACTTGATAAATCAGCACGAATTCCTCAAGGTCTGAATACCCTGGGAAAACCCGAAAAGCTTGTGTGCTCGAAGTGGAATGCTCGTTCGCGGTCGTTTGATATTAATGCTTCTAAAAACTTCCTACTGGTCATTTCTGAAAACTTTGACCGTGATTGGATCGCCACATGGCAGGGGAAAAAACTAGAGATTCTTAAAGCCAACACGGGCTACCAATGCTGGTTGGTTCCACCCGGCCAAGGGACACTTGAACTGAAATATCGCCCTATGATGTTCTACATTGGCTTGTGGTTTATGGGCCTCTCGATCGTGATCCTTTCAATCCTTGCTTGGCGATCCATTCGTTCCAGGACTTGGTAATGGCCGGAATTCAATAGGGTAAATCTTAAAACAATTCCTGTTGGCCGTTTGCCGCGAGTCTTCGATAGTGATCCGTTGTAAGGTGAGGACCGCCTCCCCTGATACCCGCACGTTTTAACGATACTTCAAATAGTTGAGCAATTTGAGATGCCCTCACCCCTTTGCCGTCCATGCGCGAACCGTAATCAGAATCGTACAACTCCCCATCCCGCGTGGATCGAATATCGCCCAAAATTTTTTCTTTCCTCAATGGATAATGTATTTCTAACCATTCAGCAAAGATGTCCTTCACTTTGTAGGGCAAACGAAGGAGCACATAATTGGCATATTGGGCCCCAGCCTCCGCTACGGCTTTTAACAGGGCTGGGATCTCAGACTCATTAAGTCCAGGAATCACAGGGGCCATCATGACGCCAACGGGAACTCCGGCTTCGCTCAGCTTCCGAATGGTTTCGAGCCGCGCCTGTGGCCGAGACGCCCGCGGCTCAAGTTTTCCGGCCAATTCCGGATCCAACGTGGTCACGGAAACGAAAACGCCTACACAATTAAATGCGGCGAGTTGTTTAAGCAAATCAATGTCGCGTGTGATCAAGGCATTCTTTGTGACGATGGCGACCGGGTTCCGATATTCCAAGAGCACCTCAAGGCAGCGGCGCGTCAGTTGAAACTTCCGTTCTGCGGGCTGATAACAGTCAGTCACTCCACTCATCGAAATGACCTGAGGCGTCCATCCTTTTTTAGAAAGCTCTTTTCGAAGGAGCACCGGGGCCTTGGTCTTGACCATAATTTTTGTCTCAAAATCGAGGCCACTACTCATTCCGAGGTACTCGTGAAACGGTCGGGCGTAACAGTAACTGCACCCATGCTCACATCCCCGATAGGCATTCAAACTCGCACGGAAGGAAATGTCCGGGCTGTCGTTGTAATTGATTAGACTTTCGCTTGCGTCTATTAAGAACTGGGTTCGCGGTGAAGGCTCAACGTCCTCAATGTCCGCTGGCATATCCACCATATCCGGTTCATAGGCGTACTCCGCCGACTCAAACCGCCCCGCCGGGTTGGTCGATGCCCCTCGGCCTTTGGGTGGAGGTTGATGGGGGTTTGACACTTGTTAATGATACACCTGTATGCATCCGTGTCCACTCGAAAACCAATTTATCTCATGAGTCGTGTGGTGGAAATTTAACCGCTAAACTAAAAAATGTAATCGGCCTATACCGCAGCCGAAGCTTCTTTTTCGAGAACCGAGTCATCGGTCATTTCGCCGGGGGTAGAGTTTTGGGGGATGAGAGCCTGAAAGCAATAGGCAGGATCTTGTTTTTGTAACTTGAGGATATGGATGATCTCTTTCCATGTCGCGATCAAGCCGTGTGGTGCGGGAGGAAGATCGTGAGTAAGCGCCTGGCGTAATTTCGGGAGGTTGTAGAAAGGGACGGCAGGAAACATGTGATGCTCAACATGGTATTGCATATTCCAATATAGAAAACCGGGTAACCAGTTGCAGGTATAAGTGCGACAGCATTTGCGGAAATCCGATATGTCCGGTTGCATCCCAATGTGCTGTGGCATTCCGCAGGCAATCGCGAGCCATGCGAAATAAAAGGCACCAAGGTTGACAATAAAAATCAACGGCCAATGACCCGTAAGAATAAAAATCGCGGCAAGCAGGATATGCCCCCCTACCATTGTTTGGGCCCAACGCTTGTGTTCGAGCCTGCCTTTTACATTTGATTCCGGAATGACCTTCTTCGTGTATTCAAAACGAATAACCCCACACGCTTCAGACGCACGGTCACGGATGGTGTTAAAAGCTCCTCTAATATTAAACCCGAAGGCCCACATCCAAAAATGAATGTCCCGCGGATTGATGGACATGGGAAGGACCACTTCTTCATCCAGATCATGATGCACCGTCACTTGATGATGCCGCACGTGGCTGGGTCGGAAACTGACTGGGTCGGACCAACTCAGAAAAGAATAAACCTTTAAAAAAAACTCGTTCCAACTTTTGGACTTGAAAGGTGTTTTGTGACACAGCTCGTGAACCGGCCCTGTAAGCCCAAGAAAACTGCTAAACGTCCCATGGATGAACCATGCCAAAATACAAAGGGGCACCGCCCATTCCCAGTTAGACGCGCTGATATTAATCAGGGAAAGATAAGTGAGTGCCGAAGTGACCACAAATAGACCCAATTGTGGGAGGACCTGACGGAACCCCTTGAAATCACTGGTTTCCATGAGCGGACTCATCACTTGTTTATCGACTTTGCAACGGTACCAATTGATTTTCTTATCTGTGCTCATAAAAAGAGGCGTCAATGTACTCCGCTTTTTACAGAATAAAAGTCATTTTTAGGCTTCGGAATAAGCCTGATAGCGGCAACCATGGTTGGTCTGTTTACCCCAGTGTGGGCTGAGCTTTCCTGCTATTCGAAACCCGAAGCGCGGAGGCTCGGGCGACCTCGGCGTGCAAGATGCCAACTCACCAGTGCCGTTTCTTAGAACATTTCTTAACAGGCGTGGACAAACCTTTTCGAATAGATCCCCTCATTCTGGGGATCGAAAGCAGATAAAGAGCATCCTGAATGGATCTCCAATCGTCTTCGGAAATCAACACGGCATTGCCTCCCTTCCCAGTGATCACAATGGGTTTATGCGAGGCGGTGGTCTCGTCGCAACCGCAAGTCTAACGATTCAAGTTCAGCGACTTGCTGTTCGGTTCCACTATGATAAGTCTCGCATGACGAATACCTGAATACTTCGGTCTACGAGGGTAATCATCTTTTTAGCCTCAATTTTGTCAGGGGTATCAACGAACCCTTTCTCGTCTGCTGTATCAATAACCTTTTTCCAGCGTATATCAGTGGGCCCGGGCAATACGAATTGATGTGGTTCGTAATGGGCATTGAAAAGGAGAAGGTATGTATCGTCACAGATCACGTTCCCCTTAAAATCCAAAACGTCTATATTCAATCCATTGCAAATGACCCCAACACATTTCACAAAATTTGAGGTCCACTCATCGTCGGTCATTTCTGACCCACCGGGATTGAACCAAGTGATATCTTTCACGTTCGTTCCGCGTATTTTCCTGCCTTGAAAAAATTTCGGCCGACGCAAAACCTGATGGTCCCTGCGCATATGAACCAAGCGACAGGTGAATTCGAATAGATTTTTTTGCTCTTCAGTCCTATCCCAGTCCAACCAACTCAATTCGTTGTCCTGACAATACGCGTTATTATTGCCTTTCTGTGTTCTCCCATATTCATCGCCCGCACATAACATGGGCACTCCTTGGGACAGAAACAAGGTCGCCAGAAAGTTCCTCAGTTGACGTCGGCGCAGCTTATTGACTCCCTCATCATCCGTTTCCCCCTCCGCACCGCAGTTCCATGACCGACTGTGAGAGTCCCCATCGCAGTTACCTTCGCCGTTTGCGTCATTATGCTTGTCGTTATAGGAGACTAAATCGTGTAGGGTAAACCCGTCGTGGGCAGTGATAAAATTCACACTCGCATAAGGCTTTTTCCCTGTCCATTGGTACAAATCAGAACTCCCCGTCAGCCGATAAGCAAAATCCCCCATACAGCCTTCGTCCCCTTTCCAGTATGAGCGAACCGTATCACGGTATTTTCCATTCCACTCGCTCCAGAGTACCGGGAAATTCCCCACTTGATACCCCCCTTCCCCTACGTCCCATGGCTCGGCTATCAATTTTACCTGCGATATAACGGGGTCCTGATGAATAATATCAAAAAATGCCGACAACCGACTGACTTCATGAAACTCACGCGCCAAGGTCGATGCGAGATCAAATCGGAATCCATCAACATGCATCTCGGTTACCCAGTACCGAAGACTGTCCATGATCAACTGCAGAACGCGGGGATGTATCACTTTTAGCGTGTTACCTGTTCCAGTGTAATCCATGTAATACCGGGGGTTATCACCGAGCAGCCGGTAATAGGATGCGTTATCGATCCCCTTAAAACAAAGAGTTGGTCCTAGATGATTTCCCTCAGCTGTATGATTATAGACAACGTCCAAAATCACTTCCAAGCCGGCATCATGCAGGTTTTTCACCATCTGCTTAAATTCCGTTACCTGTCCACCGAGGTTCCCAGAACCGCTGAACGAACATTCAGGAGCAAAAAATCCAATGGTGTTGTATCCCCAATAATTGCTCAAACTTTTGTCCTGAAGCCCTTTGTCATCGACATGTTGGTGCACGGGCAATAGCTCAATGGTGTTCACCCCTAGTTCTTTAAAATATTTAATCGCTTCCGGTGTCCCCAATGCCGCATAGGTGCCCCTTTTTGATTCTTCAATTTTATCCCAAAGTTGTGAAAAGCCTTTCACATGAACCTCATAAATAATCGATTCATGGAGAGGAATTTTTGGAGATTTGTCCTTCTCCCAATCAAATTCCGGATCGATCACCACCGATCGAGGTATAAACGGAGCACTGTCGCGCAAGTCCATTTCTAGGTCTTCGTCCGGATTGGCCATGACATACGCAAACAATTCATCGCTCCACTGTTCCTTTCCGGCTATGGCTTTGGCGTATGGATCAATCAACATCTTGTTTGGGTTAAACCTATGCCCCTGCTCCGGCGCGTACAGGCCGTGAACCCGGTATCCGTAAAGCTGCCCTGGTTTCAGGCCGGGAATGAAAACGTGCCATACCTGGTCGGTATGGTCCCGCATACGAATCCTGTGTTTCTCATGCTTATCATCGAGAGAATCGAATAAACACAGTTCAACGGATGTCGCATTTTCTGAGAAAACGGCGAAGTTCACGCCTACGCCAGTATATGTTGCGCCTAATGGGTACGGAAGACCAAGCCACTTTTCCATAGTGAAGATTTCCTGAAGTTTTAGATGGTTAAATTATGAGAAGATTAATGAACAAAGTTTCTTGAGGTGTTAATGTCCGCCGGCTTGACGGGCTTTCTTTTCATTCTCAAGCCGCTCACCGCCCTGACTTTTCTCTGTGAGATCCTGCAGAATTAATGCTTTCTGCTTAGTCGTAGATTGTTTTTTAAACTCTTGAATGTCGTTTTCCTGTTCGATTTTTTTACGTTTCATGGGTGGTGCTGATTTTTAAGCGGCGGTTTGCATTTGAAGAGTCGTTTCAAGCTCAAGGATGGCTGTGCCCATTCTTTTTTCAGCCTGTAAATTCTCCTGCAATAATCCCAAGAGGCTGGGCTCATTGAATATACATTTTATAAAATCTTCGTACAACTGGACCCGAATGGAGTGAAGCTCGATAAGCACAGCTCGGAGTGTTGTAAAAGACACGATCTGGGTTGAGATGATCCGATGTAACGAGGAATACACCTCGGGTGACACAACTGAAATGAGCATCGTAGGAGTGCATTCAACCCGCGCAAAAACCTCTTTGAGTCGATTTATATTATCCTCGGCTGTATTGAGGTATTGAGCCAAAACCACTTTAAGAGGATACGACCCCGCCTTAAAGGCAACCACGGGTAATTCCCTTAACAATTCCCCTTCGATCGTGTAGGCGCGTTCCAAATTAGTCAGAAAACAGTCACTGGAGCTTGGATCGGAATGCGGATTTGTCATGCAGATGGTAGCGTGCGATTTTCATGCCAACATTCCTCAATACGCGATTATTTGAGTCATAAGCAGCCTAATTTTACATACTTATAGGTAAATTTGATTTCCGATTTATTAAAAAATTGTACCTTGCAATTGATCAGACGAGACTTAACCTCACATATAAGGAGTTCACGCTAATGATGAATCTTGGGTGAATTTTCCTCTGACGAATATTATGAAAACAACATTTGGCACGGTTCCGGCTAAGTCTTCTTACATGATCAACTACAAGTTGCGTGGCTATTTCAATCTGTTCCGTGGGATTATTTTGCAAAAATTTGGCTTACTCATGGATAACTTCCCTTTGTTCGAGCTTGGTAAAAGCAAAGAACTCGTCGGACGCGTACAACTTCGGATTAGTTCATACCGCGCAACAAACGTGGAAACAGAAAGTGCTTGGTACGATAACTACAAAGCTTTCCGCATGGCTAACCAAGTTCTTTTGCACCGCTAAAAATCTTTGCCCGACTCTTTCTTGGAAGCGGGCAAGCCTTCGCTCGACACATTGTCCTGTAGGTCCGGCTCAAAATAAGCTCCCGCTTTTTGCATAATTGCCAACACTTCGCCCGCCAGATAAAGTGATCCCGCAATAAGCGCGGGCGTATTTTTGACCAAGTCTAAAGATTCCTCGACTGACATCGTCACTCTGATTGGCATTCCGGGAACGGTTCTACGCACCACGTCGACCATATTTAAAGGCGAGGCTCCACGTTGACTTTTAACTGGAACCAAAATGATTTCTCGAAATTGAGGCGCTAAGACCGCGCATACCTTAAATATATCCTTATCTTCAAGCATTCCCAAAATGAGCACCTGAAAGGAACCTGAATATTCGAGCCGCAGCGTGGCGGCGAGTGCTTGGGCTGCGGGTTCATTGTGCGCGCCATCTAAAACCAACAAGGGATCCCGCCTCAAGACCTGGAAACGTCCAGGCCATTGCACATTTTTAAATCCTTCACGGTATCCTTTCTCCGAGATCGCGATTCCGCTCGCCTCCATCACGCCCAACGCTGATACCGCTACTTCCATGTTATTCCGCTGATACAACCCACCCAGGCCACATTGTAACTTCCCTGTCCACGTCTGGTTTTTCCATGCGTGTATCACTTTCGCCCCTTTCCCATCTGCCACGCTTTCTATAACTTCAAGGGCTTCCTCATCCCTGACTCCTGTTACGACTGGCACTCCCGACTTTATTATTCCTGCTTTCTCTCCTGCAATGGCGGCAAGGGTATCGCCTAAGTATTGCATGTGGTCATATCCTATCGTTGTAATCACGGACACGATAGGTTTTACGATATTGGTGGCATCTAGACGCCCCCCTAGGCCCGTCTCCCAGATCACGAAATCTACTTTTTCTACCGCAAAATGTTCAAGCGCCATGCCCGTGATAAATTCAAAAAAGGTGGGTGCACGACCCGATTCCTTTTCAACGGTGTGCATTCCTTTCTTCAACTTTTCTACCAGCTGCACGATGCGAGTTTCAGATATGGTCTGGTTATTCACCCGAAACCGTTCACAGAAACTGATCAAATGTGGGGATGTATACATTCCGGTTTTATATCCGGCATGACGCAGCACGCTCTCCATCATGGCGGCGACAGACCCTTTTCCGTTGGTGCCCGCAATGTGAATAAATTTCAACTGTGCTTCTGGGTGCCCGAGAAACCCGGACAAAGCATGCATTGAATCAAGCCCGAGCTTTGTCCCGTGAAGTCGAATATTGTAGAGATATTCGATTGTCTGAGCGTATGTCGTGATCTGCCTGCCCACAATACCACAGCCTCAAGAACTACCTGGCAAAACTCAAGTCATCTATTTACTTTTCGACTTGTGCCGTTCCCCCCTTCTTCTCAGATGTCTCCTGCGACACCGGTTATCATATCCAATTGAGTTCGCCTGAACACAATATTGAGAGCCTAAAGTAACCCATCTAATTGCCACCTTTACAACCGTTCCACCTTTAATTAAGAGTAAATTTATCCGATTTACCTTGATTCCATTTTGTTTTGGGGTATCTTACTTTATAACACTTTAATTCTATGAGAGTTACGCAGGCAGGAGAATACGCTTTATTGGGGGTTTTGTACTTGGCTAGACAGCCAGTTGGACAACTCACAATGATCGATCAGATCAGCGAAGCGGAAAAGATTCCTAAGAGCTTTTTAGCTAAGATTTTTCAGAGTTTAACCCATGCCGGATTGGTAAAATCAAGGCAGGGTGCCAAGGGAGGGTTCGCCCTCTCGCGGAAGGCTGAGGACATATCGGTATTGAATGTTCTCGAAGCGATTGAAGGGAAACTAGCCCTTCAACGGTGTCTTGAAGAGGTGCCGGATTGCGAACGTCGCGATAACTGCACGTTATGTGCGGTTTTTGGGGAAGTTCAAAACAAGGTAAATGAAGTATTTAGCCGGACTTCGGTTCGGGATTTGATGAAACCAAAAGACGCTGTCGTCCGGCAAGTTCAGCAAATCGCTCAGGTAAAATCAGTTAACTAACGCGGAAGGAAAATTATTATGGCACAGGAATATACGCTCTACAATGATACGGTAATGGACCACTTTATGAATCCTCGTAACCTCGGCGACATTGATAATCCCGATGGCGTTGGTGAAGTCGGCGCAGCGGCCTGCGGCGATATTATGAAAATTTCGCTGAAAGTCAAAGACGGCAAGATCGAAGACGCCCGGTTTAAAACATTCGGGTGCGGTTCGGCGATTGCATCAAGTTCGATGGCTACAGAATTGATCAAGGGGAAGACCCTTGCTGAGGCACGTGCCCTCTCCAATGATGACGTGGTGACGGCCCTCGGCGGGTTGCCTCCTGTCAAAATTCATTGTTCCGTTCTGGCTGAAGAAGCTATCAAAGCGGCCATCGAAGATTACGAATCCAAGAACCAAAAAGCGTAAACCTCTAAAGGAGATAGGCCCGTCACAGTTCATCTGGACTGGGCCTTTTTTGACCGGTGAAACAAGTTTATCTCGACCATCAATCCACAACTCCGTTGCTTCCTGAAGTCTTCGAAGTAATGCGCCCTTATTTCACGGAAGCTTTTGGGAATCCGTCCAGTTTGCATAAATTCGGATTGCGCGCACGCGACGCCCTCAAAACAGCGCGTGAACAAATCGCCCTTTTGATCAATGCCGAAAGTCCAGACGACATATTTTTCACTTCGAGCGGAACTGAAGCCAATAATCTCGCGGTCAAAGGGGTCGCTTACGCCAACAAACGTAAAGGCAACCACATCGTCTGGTGTCGCACTGAGCATCCTTCCGTTTTAAACTCCATCGAGTTTTTGGAAAAAGAAGGGTTCACCCACACTAAAGTCGGGGTCGATGTAGAAGGCCGGATCAACCTCGACGAATTAAAGGCGGCGATCACTGACCAGACGATCTTGATCTGTTGTCAGCATGTGAACCATGATATTGGTACGATCCAGCCCATGGACGAAGTGGCAAAAATTGCTGCCGAAAAAGGGGTACTTTTCTTCTCTGACGCCATCAATAGTACGGGGTGGCTCCCAGTTGACGTGCAGAAAATGGGCGTTCAGCTGCTCACACTCTCGCCGCACCGGTTCTATGGACCTAAGGGTGTGGGTATCGTGTACAGAAACCGACGCGCGCGTATGGTTTCCATTATTCACGGGGGCGTTCAGGAAAACGGGCGCCGTGCAGGGACCGAAAACGTTCCGGCCATTGTGGGCGCGGGCATAGCTGCGGAAATTGCGGCGCGCGAACTCACCAAACGAATTGAGCATGTCACGCGTTTACAGAAAAAATTGTACGATGGGCTTGGCACTATTCCTTACATTAAGTTTAACGGGCCTGCCCCGGGACCCATTAGAATTTGTAATAACTTAAACTTTAGCACTGAGTTTATCGAAGGAGAAGGTCAACTCCTCCTGTGCGATATGCAGGGTATTGCAGTCGCTAGCGGTTCAAGTTGCGTCAGTAAATCACTTAAAGTGTCCCATGTCCTCGATGCCATAGGCCTCGACCATGCCCTTGCCCAAGGGAATATCATCATGACCTTGGGTCAGGATAACACTGACGAAGATATCGATTACGTCGTCGAAACCTTTGGAAAGATTGTCACACGCCTTCGTTCAATGTCACCTATGTGGGACGAATTCCAAAAAGGTGTGATCGATAGCGTTGTCGCTCCTACGGGCCGAGGAATGTCTTTTAGTGATCACGCAGCCCAAGTCAGTGGTCACCGCAAATAAGAATCTCTGTTATGCCAGCTCCCGTTACGGAAGATCAAATTAAAGATGCATTAAAACAGGTGAAATATCCCGGGTTTAACCGCGATATTATTTCCTTCGGATTACTCAAAGGGATCGCTTTTGATCGTGATCCGATAGGAATCCTTCTGGCCATCACAACCGCAGACGAGAAGGTGGCTGATCAAATTCGCGTGGAATCCGAGCAAGCCCTCAAGAATACAATTTCGGGAGCCCGGTTCCATGTTCAGGTGCAAGCCCAACAAGCCGCCCAAGGCGCTTCCCAACAACAGGGTCTCCCTGGAGTTAAACAGATCATTGCCGTGGCGAGTGGTAAAGGTGGGGTAGGCAAATCGACTGTCGCTGCGAACTTAGCCTGCGCGTTATCGTCTTTGGGCGCTAAAACCGGATTGCTGGATTGTGATATTTACGGACCCAGCATCGCGCTTATGTTTGGCACGCACGAACATCCTGTGGCTACGGAGGATAATGGAATTGAACCCATTCTTCAGTACAACTTGAAGTTGATGTCTATGGGGTTCCTCCTTGAAGACGATGCCCCGGCTATTCTGCGCGGCCCTATGGTAACCCGGTACACACAACAACTCCTGCGTTTTACCAAATGGGGTGAGCTTGATTTTCTTATTCTGGATTTGCCGCCGGGAACGGGTGATATCCAACTCACGATCGTGCAAACGGTGGCACTCAGTGGGGCTGTCATCGTGACGACGCCGCAAGACATTGCCTTGCTCGATGCCAAAAAGGGGGTTGCCATGTTTGCTAAAACAAATGTGAAAATTTTTGGGATCATCGAGAACATGAGTTCTTTTTGTTGTCCACATTGCGGGAAGGAAACAGAGATCTTTAGTAAAGGCGGAGGTGAGCGCGAGGCGGAAAGACAAGGCGTACCGTTCCTGGGAAAAATCCCTTTAGATATGGCTGTACGCGAAGCCGGGGACCGTGGCAAACCAATCGTCGTGGCGGAACCGTCATCACCTCAGTCCAAAGCATTTTTAGAAATTGCCCGCAAACTGCGGGAAGCCGTCAAATAACGGGGTCAACGAACCAACAAAAGCTGGCGGGTTCATTGATTTCATAAAGTACAAGGCTTGCCCTTGGCAAAGAGCTGGCTATATTAGGAGCAGTTATGAGCACACAAAAAATTATTGCATATTTAAAACCGTCTTGTGGTTGGAGCGGAGGCATCCGTGCCGTCCTTGGAAAATATAATCTACCTTACGAAGATCGTGATATCATCAACGATCCAAATCAGTACGTGGAAATGGTCCAAAAATCGGGACAACGTTTATCTCCTTGTGTCGAAGTTGAAGGCAAAATGCTCGCCGATATCAGTGGTGAGGAACTCGAACATTGGATGCTTCAAAACAAAGTCGTCAGCGAAAATAACCAACCTGTTGATGTCCCCTTGAACCAACCTTGTGCGCATGAAATGCCACAACCTCAATCAGTGACCTTTAAAAAGTAATTTTGAAGGCACGATAATCGTGATTCTTTTCTGCCTATGAAACGCGTGCTTATCATTCTAGCGCCCGGGTTTGAGGAAATTGAAGGGATCACCGTTATCGACATACTGCGTCGTGCAGGTGCCGAGGTCATTGTAGCCGGCACAATTGAAGGTCCGATCGAAGCTTCTCGTAAAACTCGACACCTTGCCGATGTTCGGATCGAAGCCATCGACGGGGTAAATTTCGATATGCTGGTCCTCCCTGGTGGTCAGCCGGGAGCGGATCATTTGCGAAATCACCCCAAGGTCGCGGAGTTAATTCACAATTTATCGCAATCAGGAAAGTGGATGGCCGCTATATGCGCCGCCCCATCCGTGCTTGCGGCTTATGGTATTTTGGATGGCAAACAATTCGTTTGTCATCCCACGTCTGTAGATTCGCTTCGCGGTTTGGAACAGCCTGCGGGAAAAGCAGTCTACAACAGCACGGAACGCGTGATTGTAGATGGCCAAGTTGTTACGAGCATTTCTGCGGGTAGCGCTATGGAGTTTGCCTTCAAATTAGTCGAAGTTCTCTTCGGTCGCGAAAAAGTCACCGAAGTCAATGTGGGCGTCATTGCCAAATTATAAAGCGCCACCCTGATTTTCTTGTTTCCAACCTAATTAGAACGACCTTAACTCATCCTATTATGAAAAAGTGTTTCCTGTTGAGTCTGGTCCTCATTTCCACCGTTTTAACCTATGCTCCCACTCAGGCTCAACCTGCGACTGTAGAGCCTGCTCATCCTGTTGCCACTTCGAGCGCTTCCCATACTGAAGCTCCTAAACCTCACACCACGATGGCGATGTATCAAGTTGTAACGCCTGCCATTGATCCCGTTTGGCACATCATTGGTGGAGTGCTCGTGACTGCTACCATTTGTTTCGGCTTAGTCGGTGGTCTTATGTACAAAGAGATGGGTAAACCCAACGTCATTGCCAAATAGACCCCATTCTTGAGGTGTTTATCAGGAAATCTCTGATACTTCTTTTTTAAAAGTTGTGATGCCTTTAATTGAGCGATTTTTTCTTCTTTCCAAAAAACGTTTGCATCAACTTCTTCATGCCTTATCTTTCGATGATACAAAGGAGAATCTATGGCTAGTGAAAATGTAGTAAATTTGACTGAAGAAAATTTTGAAAATGAAGTGATTAAATCATCCATACCCGTAATGGTGGATTTTTGGGCTGATTGGTGCGGGCCTTGTAAAGCTATTGCTCCGCTCATTGACCAAATTGCTGACGAGAAGAAAGGTCAGTATAAGATCGGTAAAGTGAATGTCACAGATCAAGAGTCATTGGCGATGAAGTACGGCATTCGTAATATCCCTGCCTTATTGTTCTTTAAAAACGGGCAATTACGGGATCAAGTTATCGGTGGAGTGAGCAAGAAAGATTTAGAAGCCAAGTTATCAACTCTGGTTTAAGCGTGGTTTTTCGTCAGCTCTTTCAGTTTTAGGAGGAACAGGATTTTCCTGTTCCTTCTTTTTTTTGAGCTTTGTCAGCCGTTCATCCGCGAAGCGGTTGCGGTTTTCCGCAGTTTGAAAGTCTACACCTAAAAAAGGTCTATCTGTTCCCAACTAAATTTCACCAAAACGCGATCGAGACTGATTATGGCCAAAGTTTCATCGCCACATTAAAAGTAAGCCATGTTAAGTACCTGTCAAGCAGGTCTTTAAAATTATTTTAACGTTATAACTAGTGTGGTCCGTCAAACAGAACGTAACTTATCAAAGTTCGCACGGACCGCGTGTTCGATGATGTCAATTGCAGGTGCAATCCTATGGCGCAACCCCTTTGGGGTTGTGTGTCAGCCGGGTTATTACCCAGGGTTTCTCGCAGACGAGCCACCCTAGGCTGTGTGACGGAATCCCTTTGGGATTCGTTCACGAGGGTTCGCGAACAACTCACACATTTAAATGATGAGACGGAAAATGGCGGTGAAGGAATTGGCGGAAGCATGTAAAAGCCAAACCGGTCAATGGTCTTGTAAATGCCATCACAAACGAAGATGCGGCTGAAAAACGTGGGTATTTAATAGTATGCGCATCACCATTTCCGAAGAATCCCAAAGGGACTTGTCGTTGAGCCAAAGCTCTAAAAGAAAAAATCCAAAAGGGATTTCGTCACACAGCCCAGGGTTGCAAAGCTACCCTGGGTATGCGGAGAAACCGCACAACCCCAAAGGGGTTGCGTACCCATAAGATTTCACCTGCAATTGAACTCAACGAAAAAACGCGGTCCGCGCGAATTCTCATAATTTGTGTCTGCTTGACCGACTACACTAGATCAAAACACAAAAAAAGGCGCTCCTTGCGGAGCGCCTTTTTAAATAGGGTTCGTTGAACCTGGATGAACTTAGTAGTCCATGCCACCCATTCCGCCCATACCACCGCCACCGCCGGCAGGTGCTGGTTTATCCTTTTCAGGGATTTCGCAGATAAGTGCTTCAGTGGTCAACAGAAGACCAGCAATGGAAGCCGCATGTTGCAACGCGCTACGAGTTACTTTCTTAGGATCGACAACGCCAGCGGCGATGAGGTCTTCATAAGTATCAGTGGCGACATTGTAACCTTCGTTACCTTTACGGTTCTTGAGTTCATTCACGATGAGCGAACCTTCGACACCCGCATTGTGAGCTAAGGTACGAAGAGGAGCTTCGAGAGCGCGGCGGATAATATCCACGCCGATTTTCTCGTCGCCCTTGGCCTTGATTTTATCAAGAACTGGAATACAACGAATAAGAGCAGTTCCGCCCCCTGGGACGATACCTTCTTCAACAGCAGCGCGTGTGGCATGCAGAGCATCTTCAACGCGAGCTTTCTTTTCTTTCATTTCGGTTTCCGTTGCGGCACCGACATTGATGACAGCAACGCCGCCAGCAAGTTTAGCCAAACGTTCTTGAAGTTTTTCGCGATCGTAATCGGAAGTTGTTTCTTCAATTTGACGACGAATCTGGTTAACGCGGCCCTGAATATCAGACTGCTTTCCGTCACCTTCGACGATCGTTGTGTTTTCTTTATCAACAACGACACGCTTAGTGCGACCGAGGTCTTCGAGACCGACGTTTTCGAGTTTGATACCGAGATCTTCAGTGAGAAGACGTCCGCCAGTGAGAACGGCAATATCTTCCATCATGGCCTTGCGGCGGTCACCGAATCCAGGAGCTTTTACAGCGCAAACCTGAAGGGTACCACGGAGTTTATTGACAACAAGAGTCGCCAAAGCTTCGCCTTCGACATCTTCAGCGATGATCAAGAAAGGCTTGCCGGTCTTGGCAATTTTCTCAAGCAAAGGAAGGAGATCTTTCAAACTGCTGATTTTCTTCTCATGAAGAAGCACATAAGCGTTATCAAGAATACATTCCATGTCCTCAGGCTTGGTGACGAAGTAAGGAGACAAGTAACCCTTATCGAATTGCATACCTTCGACCACTTCGAGTGTGGTTTCGATGGACTTAGCTTCTTCGACTGTAATGGTCCCGTCTTTACCGACTTTGTCCATAGCGTCAGCAATGATTTCGCCGATTGTCTTATCCCAGTTAGCGGAGACAGTAGCAACCTGAGCGATTTCTTTGTTGTCCTTGACGTTTTTCTTAATGTTATCGAGCTCGGCAACAACAGCTTCAACAGCTTTGTCGATACCGCGCTTAAGTTCCATTGGATGCGCGCCTGCAGTGATGTTCTTCAAACCTTCACGGAAAATGGCTTCAGCCAAAACCGTTGCAGTCGTGGTACCGTCGCCGGCCACGTCGCTAGTCTTGCTTGCTACTTCGCGTACAAGTTGAGCGCCCATGTTTTCGTAGGCGTCTTCCAATTCAATTTCCTTGGCTACCGTGACACCGTCTTTGGTGATCGTTGGTGAACCGAATTTCTTTTCGAGAACCACGTTGCGGCCTTTTGGTCCAAGTGTGGCTTTGACTGCTTTGGCGAGTTTTTCTACGCCACGCAACAGCCTATGCCGTGCTTCTTCATCAAACACGAGTTGTTTTGCTGCCATAATATTTATTCCTTGTTGGGTGTGATGTTTAAATTGATTAATCAATAATTCCGAGAACGTCTTCTTCTTTAAGAATCACGTGTTCAAAACCGTTAATTTTGATTTCTTGGCCGCTGTACTTGCCGTACATGACTTTGTCACCTTTTTTAACTGAGAATTCGAATTTGTTGCCTTTTTCGTCAACCTTACCGGTTCCGAGTGCGACAACTTCACCTTCTTGCGGCTTCTCTTTAGCGCTGTCAGGGATAATGATTCCGCCCTTTTTAACTTCTTTTTCTTCAAGGGGCTTGAGAAGAATGCGGTCACCTAATGGTTTGAACGCCATATATTTGTTCTCCTAGTTAGTGTTATTTGCTTGTTGGATTTAAGGGACCCCGGTCGAGAGACCAAGGCATCACCTAAAAGTTATTTATAAAAACGATTACTTAGACTTCTTATTCTTGTCGACGACTTCGAATTCGGCATCAACGACATCGTCATCCTTTTTATCTTTAGTCGGATTTTCGCTGCCGGAATCCTCTGGCTTACCTTCGGGACCAGTCTGTTCGCCGCTTGCTGCTGTCTGTTTGTACATCGCTTCTGTCACGGCATACATCGACTCTTCAAGACTCTTCTGTGAGGTTTTGATCGCTTCAAGGTCGCTGCCTTTAAGGGCTTCTTTGACTTTTTCCATCGCAGCTTCGATCTTCTTCTTGTCCTCTTCTCCGACCTTTTCCTTGTTGTCGCGCATCAGCTTTTCAGCTTGGTACACAAGGTTATCGGCTTGGTTGCGCGTTTCGACTTCGTCTTTTTTCTGTTTGTCTTCATCAGCGTGCGCTTCGGCTTCCTTGGTCATCTTATCGATTTCTTCCTTGGAGAGTCCGCTCGAATTCGTGATGGTAATCTTCTGTTCTTTGCCGGTCCCCAAATCCTTGGCTGACACATGCAATATCCCATTCGCATCAATATCAAAGGTCACTTCGATCTGCGGAACACCGCGGGGTGCGGGTGGAATTCCATCCAAATGGAAGTTCCCGAGTAATTTGTTATCACGTGCCATTGGACGTTCACCTTGAAGCACCTTAATTTCAACGCCTGGCTGGCTATCAGAGTACGTGCTGAAAATCTGTGATTTTTTTGTCGGAATAGTTGTGTTCCGAGGAATCATGGGTGTGGCCACCGATCCAGCGGTTTCAATCGCTAACGTCAGCGGAGTGACATCGAGCAAAAGCACGTCCTTGACGTCGCCTTTAAGGACACCACCTTGAATCGCGGCACCAATGGCAACGACTTCATCGGGGTTCACCCCTTTATGCGGCTCTTTGTTGACGAGCTTACGAGCTGTCTCAACCACATGCGGCATACGGGTCATTCCACCCACAAGCACCAACTCATCAATTTTATCAGTGGCTAATCCTGCATCCTTCAAACACGCCTTAACTGGACCGATCGTACGCTCAAACAGAGAGTCCGTCAGTTGTTCAAGCTTCGCACGAGTCACCTTCTGCTGGATGTGTTTCGGACCGGTTGCGTCGGCTGTAATAAAGGGCAAACTGATTTCATATTCCATCGATGAAGAAAGCGCGATCTTGGCCTTTTCAGCTTCTTCTTTTAAGCGCTGTAATGCATCAGCCTGTTTGCGCAGGTCAATGGAGTGCTCTTTCTTAAATTCTTCCAACAACCAATCAATGATGGCGTTATCCCAGTCATCTCCACCGAGATGCGTGTCGCCGTTTGTGGCTTTGACTTCAAACACGCCATCACCAATTTCAAGCACCGAGATATCAAACGTTCCGCCGCCGAGATCATACACTGCGATTTTTTCGTCCTTTTTCTTATCAAGCCCGTATGCCAAAGAGGCTGCGGTAGGTTCGTTCACAATGCGCAACACTTCGAGGCCGGCAATTTTACCTGCGTCTTTGGTCGCCTGACGTTGACTGTCATTAAAATAAGCCGGAACAGTGATAACAACTTGGGTCACCTTTTCTCCAAGGCGCGCTTCTGCATCCGCTTTGAGTTTGGAAAGAATCATCGCTGAAATTTCTTGAGGAGAATAAACTTTCGTTTCTCCACCGGTCTCAACTTCGATCGCGACATCGCCGTTTTTACCTTCAACCACTTTATAGGGAACGCGCTTAAGTTCTTCCTGCACTTCTGCAAACTTGCGGCCCATGAACCGTTTTACCGAGAAGATGGTGTTCCTTGGATTTGTCACAGCCTGGCGCTTGGCTGCTTGTCCGACAAGGCGCTCGCCTGACTTCGAGAATGCCACGATTGAGGGCGTTGTCCGCGCACCTTCTGAGTTTTCCAAAACCACAGGGTCTTGGCCTTCCATGACAGCCATACACGAATTGGTTGTTCCTAAATCTATTCCTAATACTTTTGCCATAAAATTCCTCTTGTAACTAGGTCGGGGGGTTATCTCCGACGATATTCGTTATAATACGCACTGATGCTTTCAATACGCGTTACCCCCTCCTTGCTTTTTGCGTGCCGCGACTATATGGCAATAAAAAATTAGGTTATAATTCATTACATAACAACAACTTGTAACCGTATCATCAAGCTTAAACAAGTGGCTTAATGTGTGTCAGTGTGGCGCATACTGAAAAGTGGGTGGGTCATTGATGCGCAATCGAACGACTCGATCTCGCCTGTCGCTTGTCCGCTGGCAGGTCCTGTTTCCAACGCGACTTTTCAACTCGCACAACGAGTCACATGCCCCAACCTCGTGGGCAAAACAGCCAATCAATCATCGCCGCGATTGATACCCAAAATAAAGGATTGTTCTTGTCTTGAATTACAGTAAATTAAGACGTTTCCCCGAATGTCCTCGACCGGATGCACCCTAAACTAATTATTTTATGCAAGTGACTGAATCATCAACGCCAAAGAAAAAAGTGAACCTTCGCACACCCGACGTCATGGACGCGGTGAAAGCTCAGGTTGAAACCCATTACCGGAGTGAGACGGTGGATCGCCTGAGACAATCAGGGCGTCCCCTGACGGCTGTGGGGTTGACGATCAAATTGGCTAAGCAGTTCGGTTTCTGTTACGGCGTTGAACGCGCGATCGATCTCGCATACGCCGCGCGCAAAGTGTTTAAGGATCAGCCTATTTATATTTTAGGCGAAATCATTCACAACCCTGAGGTGAACGAACAACTTGAATCCATGGGGCTCCGGTTCCTTTCTGGTAAAAACAAAAACGCTGATATTGACGATTTAAAGGAAAACGATGTTGTTATCATTCCTGCTTTTGGCGCGGAAGTAAAAGTGATGAATGAGCTTAGGGCAAAAGGCGTTCAGTTTGTTGATACCACTTGCGGCGACGTGATGAGTGTGTGGAAGCGGGTTCGTCAATATGCGAACGAAGCGGTGACGAGTATTATCCACGGCAAAGCTTGGCATGAAGAAACCCAAGCCACGAGTTCCCGCGCCACAGAGAATGGACGGGGGCATTATCTTGTCGTCTACACCTTGGACGAAACGGATTACGTCTGTAATTATATCCGTAACGGGGGCGATCGTGAGGCTTTTCTGGAAAAGTTTAAGGGCGCTTATTCTCAAGGGTTCGATCCTGACCAACATCTCACCGCGATCGGCGTGGCAAACCAAACGACCATGATGCGGAATGAAACCGAAGATGTTCAACGCCGCATTAAACAAGCTATCACCGATAAATACGGGACGGAAAAGATCAGCGATCACTTTCGTTTCTTCGATACGATCTGTGGCGCGACTCAGGAACGTCAGGACGCCTTAACGGAGATGCTCAAGGATCCTCTCGACATGTTGCTGGTCATTGGCGGATACAACAGTTCGAACACATCGCACCTCGCCGAAATGGGGCAGGTCATTCTCCCGACTTATTTTATACGCAACTCAAAGAAAATTATTTCCTCAGAAAAAATCATTCACTTCGACCTACACCAAAACAAAGAGGTGGAAACCGACAACTGGTTACCCAAACGCGATATCATTGTGGGGATCACTGCCGGTGCCTCATGCCCGAACAACCTGATCGAGGAAACGATTCATCGTCTCGCCGAGTTGCGCGGGATCAAGGTCGAAGAACTGTTGCCCGCTTAAGCTTCGGGCATTTCCAATGCCGCAAGATAACGCTCCGCATCAATGGCGGCGGCGCATCCTAAACCTGCGGCTGTTATGGCCTGGCGATACACACGGTCCACGCAATCACCGGCAGAAAAGATGCCGTCTATGTTGGTCATCATCCCGCGTTTAGTGATCACATAACCGTCCTCATCCATATCAATCATACCCTTAAAAATTTGGGTGTTCGGGATGTGCCCAATGGCAATAAAGACGCCGGCAGCGGGGAGATCCTTGGTCTCGCCTGTTTTCAGATTTTTAACGCGCACGGCGGTTACTTTGTCCTGTTTTACATCTAATATTTCTTCAACGGCGGTGTCCCAGACGAACTCGATTTTAGGATTGGCGAATGCCCGGTCTTGCATGATTTTTGAAGCGCGCAGTTTATCGCGGCGATGGATTAAATAGACTTTGGAACCGAACCGAGTGAGGAACGTAGCCTCTTCGATTGCGGAATCTCCCCCACCCACAACCACGAGCGGTTGATTCCTGAACATGGGATGCGGACCGTCGCACGTGGCGCAATAGGTAACGCCTTTGTTCTCGAGTAAATGTTCGCTTTCAATCCCCAAGTGCCGATGTCCTGCGCCGGTGGCGATGATGATGGTTTTTGCTTCAATTTTTTCATCTTGAATCCCCACAATGAAAGTTGAACCCTTCCGTTCCACGCTTGTCACGACTTCGACATCACGAATACGCGCCCCGAACCGTTCGCACTGTTTGCGCATGGTCATCATCAGCTCAAACCCATCGATTCCATTTTCGAACCCGGGGTAATTTTCGACGATAGTCGTCGTTGTGAGCAGCCCCCCCGGCATGAGCCCTGTGAAAATAAGTGGATTAAGCCCTGCGCGAGCCGTGTAAATCGCAGACGTATACCCAGCACACCCGGAACCAATAATGATGACGTTTTCCATAAATTTTTAATGATAATACCAACGGAATCAGACCCGCATTCGAGGACTTTGGCAAGTGGGGAAATGGGTAACTCATATTTTCTTGGCGTGTGTGGCGTGGACATTCCTGTCTGATCTTGTCTGTCCATCTGGTTCCATTTCCCCCTATAATGAACTAAAATCTTAACTTCTACCGGTCGCTCATAGCCTTTGTCACAGTTTTAATGCTGGTCCTTTCGTCCCATCAGGCGCTTGCGCAAGCTGTGCCTGTTGCACCCGTCGCGCCAATTGCACCCGTCGCGCCAATTGCACCCGTCGCGCCAA
>JAWXCD010000038.1:0-2724 GCA_034440535.1 Verrucomicrobiota bacterium
CGAGCGACTCCGAGGCTTTGGCCGCGCAATTGGGCATCTCCGCCATGGCCGTTCGGCAGCACCTCTACGCGCTGCATGCTCAAAAGCTGGTGACCTACCAGGAAGAGCAGCGCCCAATCGGGCGGCCAGCCAAGATGTGGGGTCTGACGCCGGGCGCCGAATCCCATTTCCCCGACGCCCATGCGGGCTTGACCGTGAATTTGCTCAACGCGGTCGAACAGACCTTCGGCAAGGAAGGCGTCAAGCGCGTCGTGTTGCAAAGCACTCACCAGCAGATTGAGAACTACCGATCCCGCATCCCGGCTCGCGCCTCGCTCCCGAAGCGGTTACAGACGTTGATCTCTATCCGGAACGAGGAAGGCTACATGGCGGAAGTGCAGCGCCAGCCCGACGGCTCATTCCTCCTGATTGAGAACCACTGCCCCATTTCCGCAGCGGCCACCGTCTGCTCCAAGCTCTGCGAGGGCGAGTTTGAGATCTTCCGGGCGATCCTGGGAGAGAGCGTAGTAATCGAGCGGACCGAGCACATGTTGGCGGGCGCCCGCCGCTGCGTTTACCGCATCCGCATCGAGGGCGGTGATGAGAATCGGTCGACACTTTCGTGACTGTCGCCGCCGGCGAAAATGATGAACGCGGCTTTTGACATAACTGTCAATCGCAGGCCCGCTGGCTTCCGCGTGTGTAATACTCATCGGTTGCCATTTTATTTCCCTAATGGGCATTCGCCGCACCGCTGTAACGCTCCTTGACGGCGGATTCGGTTTTCATTTATCGATGACGGAAATCAGCGAACTGCGCCGGTTCTTATTCCCCGCCAGATATCACATCGTCGCGGTGGTTTGGTTTCTTCGCCTCCGATTCATTCACCGCTGGGGCTCCGAGAACAAAAAACTTAGGGACAGGCTAATAACAAAAAACTCGCGATAATCCACGAAAGTATAGCCTCCTTTTGTGATCAGGTGGTCAATGATCGCGTCTTCGAGACGGGCTTCGGTGTGTATTTTCATGGTGCTTATTCCCACGTAAATTTTGTAATGAGGTGTCTCGCGGGATGTGAGTACGGCAGCAATTTTTCGCGCATGACCCGTCCCACCACGATCCCAGGATGAATTTGAATGCTTTGGGCAAATGCTCGAATTGTCGCCGAATCCATCTTAGCTGTTTCGCTCACAAAACGGCTCCAATCCACTTCCGGAATGAGACAATGGCGCGAAAAAACATTTGCCTCTTCCTCCCTTTGCTCATCCTCTGTCTCCGCATTAACTCCTTCCAAAAAGATGTCCTTTTTACGATTTTGAAGGACATGTTTTGCCTCGTGGAAAAAAGTGAACCAAAAATGATCGTTCGACTTAAAGAGTAAGGATTGTTGGATTACTGGTTTGCCTCGATACCACCGCATGACCCCGCTAATGCCTAGACCGGGTAGTTCTGGCACCAGTTGATAAATCACGCCTGCATCTGCACACAGACGTTTCATCTTTGGAACAAAAACATTCGGTTCTTTCATCGTGAACCCCCGAATCGTTTTCAATGCTGCTTGAAAGGAACTCTCATTAAAATCAGCACACGGTATCGCATTCATTTGGATTTCACCCTGACGTAGCCAAGCCGACAAAGCTCCCAGCTTCTCTTGAGCATTGGGTGTCTTGCGGTAGGAAAGTGCTAACTCACCCTCAACATACGTCTGTCGCCAGCCATCAGGATGGGACACCCCGAAAAAATTCAGCAGACAACCTGCTTTCTCCGCCACTGTTGACGCGGGAGGCACAAATTTCAGCTTCTCAATATATCGATAAGGAAAGGTCTTAACCCAATCGGTGTAGGTGCTCATGGTGGCCGCCTCAGCCTGCCGGGCAATATTCTGACGGTACCGGTTGTCCATGTTGAGCCAGAAATGGGCGGGCACCTTCAAAACTTTTTCCAGCGCCAGAGCCGTTTTTTGAGTGATCGGCTCCTTGCCTTTAATGATGCGGTTAATGGTCTTCTTATTGATGCCCGTGCGACTTTCCAGTTCGACTTGGCTCATGCCCATGGCTTGGATCGTCTCCAAGAGCGTGTCTCCGGGGGGCGTCGCATAGGCGGGTGGGTGTGATGTTTTATTCATGGGTATCGGTGATCTCTTGTATTTCTATCATGTTGATTCCGGCCCAATCCCAGCCGCCGTCGTTTTTTCGCGGCTCAGGAATATTTGTGGGCAGGAAGATCAGCCGGAGCGGGTGCTTTAAGTCCGCCGAAAACTGACCCTTTCGGTCGCCTTTGAGCTCATGAATCCGGGGGCCTGGAAGAGGTCTCAAGTCCTCCAAACAATCTGCCGCCATGAACTCGGAAATTCGTTGCTCGAACTTCTTTGCACAAACCGGGCCCAGCTCAGCTTTTAACTTATGAGAATTGGACGCCAGTTTTTGGAGCTTGGTCGTTCGATACGTGACTTCCATCGAAGTGATAAAATAAATCGTTTACAAAATTTGTAAATACTTTTTTATTATTTATTAACCGATTGGCCATGAATTGAACGACAAAGGGAAGCCTAATAAAGTCCCCCAATAGAACCTTTTCCACTGGGGGTTGTTGAGTCAAGACCGCCATGGACAAAAAAACTTAGGGACAGGCTAATAGTTGTGGACATGTGGAGGATGGATTGGCCCTCACAACGATGGCAGCGTACATCGATTTAAATCCTGTCAGGGCGTCCATGGTTCAGGATCCCAAGGAGTACCGATGGAG
>JAWXCD010000039.1:0-8477 GCA_034440535.1 Verrucomicrobiota bacterium
GTGCCGTGTGCCACGAAGTTGCAGCATATGAAACCGTCCCCGAAACGGAGGACCCCAACCACGCACGCGCTGACCTCACCGAGAACGGAGCTGATTGGATCACTTTTGCCAGCAGCTCAGCCGTGGATAATTTCCACGCCCTCAAGCTGAAGGTCAAGGGTCATAAAATAAAATGCGCCAGCATTGGTCCAGTGACCTCCGCACGTCTTATTTCCCTCGGATACAAAGTCCACGCCGAAGCACACACACACACTATCCCCGGCCTCATCCAAGCCATGATCAGTTGGGAGACCACCTCGCTGTAATCCGAAAAAACGAGGTGCTTTGAGTCCGATTTGTATCAGCTCAGTTGTTTCTCCCCGTCTGTGATGTGTTTAAATTCTCAGGTTAGCCCATGGCGGCAGCAATAAATCGACCGGGGGAGTTGCCGGTGCGAGACTTAAATTGTTTACTGAAGCAGAAAACGTCAGGGTATGCGAGAATGTCTGAGATTTCTTTAATGGGTTTTTTATCTTCAACCATGAGTTTTTTAGCTAAATCCATTTTGGCTGAAAGCCGGAATTCTCCCGGAGTGGTGCCCGTACATTTCAGAAACTTTTTCCTGAACGCTTCGTAACTCACCCCAGTTTTCTTGGCAATTTCCGGGATGGACAAATGAAAGAGCCTCGGATCTGACAGTAACTCTTGCGCAAGCGGAATGATTGGATCGAGATGTTCTGCATCCGTCGTCGAAACCATCGCGAGCACACTAATATCACACAAAATTTCGTGGACCCGACTGACTACTCGAACCGACGACGCTTCTCGCCCTGATTTGATATCTAAGAGCAGCTTCACCATTTTATTGACCAGACTTAAATCTAAAGGAAGAGAAACAACCGGCGCCTCTGGTAATAACTGCATATGCCGCATCGCATTGTAATATTCCCGATCAATCGAGATGAAAAACTCCAACCAGGTCCCCGTATCATCTCCGATGGTCGTATGTTTTTTCCCAGGAACTCGTTGAATAAAATCCCCAGGCTGAACCAACCTTTTTTTAGTTTGGGCATCAGTGTACCAACCAGAGCCCTGTAGCAAATAAATCCCTGAATAGTGTTCTGGACTAATGTTTACTAAGTTTTCTTTCTCGCTGGTCTTGGGGAGGAGCCCACCACTGACATAACTTTTGCCTCCAGCCAAAGGCATATAAAAAAGATCACGTCGCACAAGTTGAGGGTTGATCATGAATTATACCAATTTTAACATAGATTTAGCCATTTCTTCCATAAAATTTAAATTATTAGGCATTAGTCTTAACCACATATGACAAATCGTACGGCGACGGCTTATTATCCAGAACACTTGGAAGAACATCAGTGGGAAAGTGATCTCGACCTCATGAAACAAGCGGGGATCTCAGCGATTCGCGTCTTCGAATTTGCGTGGAGCCGGTTTCAACCCAATGAAAGCACGTTTACCTTTGATTGGGCTCAACGGTTTCTCACACTTGCTCAACAGAAGGACATGGACGTCATTCTCTGCACTCCGACCGCAGCGCTTCCACCATGGATGATGAAGCAATATCCTGAAACGGTGTTATTTGATAAAACTCGTGCCTTGCCGGGATCAAGGAGGACTTACTGTTTTACTTCCCCCAAATACAGGGAGTTCGGAAAAAGAATCACGAGTAGAATGGTATCTGAATTCAGAAAGTTTAAAAATATTATTGCATGGCAAGTGGACAACGAGCTTGGGTTTAACTTTTGTAAATGCGGGCTATGCACAGATAATTTTCGGTCGTGGCTCCAAGGGCGGTTTGAGTCAATTGCCGCCCTCAATAAAGCCATGGGCCTTTCCTTCTGGTCTAATGAATATTCGACTTGGGACGAAGTTGGTTTTTACGATCCGTACGGGAGTCCGGCTATGCGTTTTGCGGAGAAGGAGTTTTTCTCGTGGCTGGTGGTCGGGTTTCTCAACGAGTTTGTCGACCTTCTTCACGCCGAGCACGCGCGTGTGCCAGTGACGACGAACATGATGGCCAACTTTGAACAGATTAATTATTTCGAAGCTTCAAAAAAATTAGATTTTATTGCTTGGGACTTTTATCCTGACCTTCTCTCCACTTCGGGTCATAGCATGGCGAATCATCTGATGCGGAACTTAAAACACACCAAAATGTGGACCCTGGAAAGCACGGCTGGTTGCCTCGGAAACTGGCAACACATTCACCCAGATCACATGAATCTACTTGCGATCAAGTCATGGGCCCAAGGCGAAGAAGTAAACACCAAGTTCGCTTTTCGTTCCTTTAATATAGGAGGAGAACAGTATATCTGGGGTCTGCTTGATCATGCGGGTCGCCCGACGCGCGGATACACCGCAACGCGTGAATTGGCTGATATTTACAAAAGGCTGCCGGAAACCACCGATGCCGATTTCACTGCTGATGTTGCTTTTATTTGGGGTTACGAAAACTTCTGGGGTTATCAGACGGTCGGAGGGAATCCAAATTATTATTTTACAATAGATGAGTACCACAAAGCCCTGAACTTTTTAGGGGTCATGGTAGATGTCGTTTCTGAAAAAGAAGATTTCATGCGTTACAAGGTCGTCATTTTTCCTCCTTACTGGTTTACGGATTCAGACCTTGCCCATAAAATTGGATCCTTTATCGAAGCAGGCGGAGTCGCGGTGATCGGACCTCAATGTTTTGAGAAGACCCGTCTTAACAATTACCATGACAGCCCCGCACCAGTTGGATTAACGGAAGTATTTGGGTTGAATGTGCGCGAAGGTTGTTATTCCGCGAATTACCTCGGTGGCGACACCTCTTACCTTGGATGCGATGCGGCATCGATGAGCGCTCAGCCTCCTAAGCACGATCAATATAAAATTGATTCCGCCATCCCCGCGCTGGCTGAATCGCTGGCTATTTCATATTTCGAGTTGTTAGAAGTAACGGACGCCGAAGTCCTTGCCAAATACGCAGACGGCAACTTCAAAGGATCCGCAGTCCTCACACGTCGCAAACACGGGAAAGGATGGGCCTATAAAATGGGAGCATCTTTTAATCAACTTGGGTTCGACGCCATTTATCGTCACGCCCTTGAAGCTGCTGGAATCACTACGCACAAAACAGTGAACGCCGCAGTTGAGGTTATCAACTTACAACGTCACCGTGTTTATCTGAACCACAGCGAGGTTGCCGTCTCTGAACCCATCACTCATGAAAAAGTGTTGATGGGCCAAGAAACCAATGGTCAGCTCCATCTAACCCCCTTCGGATTTTCGGTAACTGAAAAAAGCTAACCCTACAAAGCGCGCTCCAGAGGTGCTAAGGAATGGTGGCTTCAATGGGTTCCTCGTATGAACTTAAAGAGTTCTCGAGGATCCGCATTTCCTGCAATGCAATGAGGTAAGAGAGAGTTGATTCTGCTCCACAATTTTGGTTAACCCGATCTACATGAAGCCCATCATGGCACCCCCCGGAAAGTGGATCGTACAAAGCCTGCCCGACGTCGTTTTGGCCGAGGAACCAGACAAAGGCTCGCTGTGCTTCGCTAGACCAACTCTCGTCACGTGTCGTTCGGTATGCCTCAAGGCACATCTGAACCGTAGACATAGCTTCGAGCGGTTGTTGGTCGAATTTCGCGCGAGGCCCGTCTTTTTTGTAAAAGTTATCAGAACCAATCGGCCGGAAATAACCTTCTTTTGTTGTCTGAATTTTTGTCAGCCAGCGTGCGGATTCAAGTCCGAACTCGGCGGCGTCCTGATTGTTAGTCCAGCGCCCGCTTAAAATCAAAACGTGCGGCAAAATTGCGTTGTCGTATGTGACAGAAGATTCAAACCATTTCCAGTCAGGTGTTGCAACGCGCCTGTAAATGTCAGTGAGACGAAAGGTCAAAAGGTCCCGCACTTGGTTAACGTGCCTATCCCCACTTAACCTACGCAAATACTCATGTATTCCGAAGAGACAAAAAGCCCAGGATCGGGGCGCAGTGAGTTCTTCTGCCATGCTAATGGCTTGTTCAAATAACCTCGCTGCCCACATCTGCAACGGTCTTGCACGCGCACGCCCAACACATGTCCCTAAGGCCCAAATCGTTCTGCCAAATGAATCATCGCTACCAGCTTCATCCAGCCACTTACGATCAAAACTCATAAAATTATGAAAACGCCGCGTCTCAGGCCGCCAGGCATGGTTCAAAAATGCTGCATACCTCGTCTGCCATCTCGCGGTCAGTTCTGTATCGTCTCCGGTGCTTTCCATCAACACTGTCAATAAAAGGGCACGCGCGTTATCATCAGTGCAATACCCTTCGTGAAAGTTCGGTAGACAAAAATCCGCATGCTGAAATATGCCTGTTGAATCTGTCATCACTCCTAAATGATCCAACTTTAAGTCAGGGAGAGCCAATCGCTCCGTCTCCATCGTTTTGACAGCTGAGCGTCGGGTTAAAGTTGAAACCCCGGTTTGCCGTGCTTTCATGAAGCTTTCCGCATAATGAAAAGCGCTTTGTTGCCAGATCATTTCTCGACCGAGCATATACGCCTTCTTCCGCATCGTATTCCGTCGCCCATCGTCCTCCATGAGCGTATTGATTGCAGCCGCCAAGGCATCGCTATCACCAAAAGGCACAAGCACTCCATGGTCGTTTGCCAAGAGTTCTTCGGCATGCCAGTAGGGTGTTGAAATCACCGGTTTCCCACAGCCAAACGCATACGACAAGGTTCCAGAGACAGCTTGAGCAGGATTTAAATAGGGCGTGATGTAAATGTCCGCTGCCCCGAGGAACTCCTTCAACTCCTCAAGTTCGACAAATCTGTTATAAAAAGCGACGTGCTTTTTAATGCGCAAATCCGTGATCAACCTTTCAAGGCTCATCCGATAACTCTCACCATGGTCCCGAACTAAATTCGGATGGGTGGCACCAAGCACAATATAAACAAGATCTGGATGCCGTTCCACAACCTTGGGAAGAGCTCGGATCATGTGCTCAATTCCTTTGTTAGGCGACAGCAGCCCAAAGGTCAGTAATACTTTTTTACCTTCCACCCCAAACTGGTCCTTAAAGAACGTTGGATCAACAAAAGGCATGTCAGGTATGCCATGAGCGATGATATCAATTTTACTCGGGCTCACCCCATAAATTTTTGTCAGCATAAGCGCACTGCGTTCGGTCATGACGATGAGTCTGGCTGACAATCGATCGAGTTCTTTCATGACCCTTTTCTGGTCGGCATTCGGTTTATCAAGAACCGTGTGAAGCGTGGTAACAATCGGCATGTGCAAATCTCGCATCAGGGCCAAAACATGGCTCCCCGCAGGACCTCCATAGATTCCAAACTCGTGCTGAATACAAACAACTTCTACATTGTTAAAATTTAGAAAATCAGCTGCGCGCTCATAAGCCTGAAGATCCTGTTCCTCAATTTCAAAACGAACTTCCGGGGGATATTCGTATCCTTGAGATCGATCATTAACGGGAACGACCAGACAATCGCATGAGGGATAGGCCGCTCGAATTGATTTGTAGACATCGTTTGTGAAGGTGGCGATTCCGCATTGGCGCGGAACATAGTTGCCCAGAATGGCAATTTTGCGGGTGTGATCTTGGAATGACATGTAATTTCTCGTTTCTATGATCTTTTGAGCTCTGAAAGGAGCGCTTTAAGTTCAATCGTAGCAAAGGTTGAATTGGTATCGCTCATGGCGTAGGGGAGCACTAAATGCCCTCGGTGAACAAGGCCACCGCAGGAATACACAACATTCGGCACATACCCTTCTCGCTCTTCTTCATTCGGGGAAAGCAAAGGCTTCTTTAACCGACCAATGACTTTAGAAGGATCCTCCAAATCCAGCAAAATAGCCCCGATACTATATTGCCGCATTGGGCCAACTCCATGAGTCAAGACTAACCAACCTTCGTCGGTTTCAATCGGTGACCCACAGTTGCCGATCTGAACAAATTCCCAAGGATAAGTCGGACGGAGTAACAGCTGTTTCGTATACCAGAAGTGCAAAAGATCTGAATACATCAAGTATAGATTCTCGCCGTCCTGCCGGGAGATCATGGCGTATGACCCCTTTATTTTCCTTGGAAATAAGGCCATACCCTTGTTCTGAACTTCAGGGCCGTTCAAAGTGCTCACTTTAAACGATTCAAAATCAGTTGTTTCAATCAATTGAGGAAAAATGACCTGACCATCGTATGCGGTGTATGTCCCATAATATTTTATAGATCCGCAATCTTCCCGGAAAGTCACGAAACGCGCATCTTCAATACCCCGTTGTTCAGAAGGAGCCGCTGGAAAAATAACGCGTTCAGACATTCGCTGAGTGCCAGCAAAACGGATCTGGTAATTTGAAAGTGCCAAAGTAACCATTCCATGGAGCGATGACTGTTCTTCAGTTTTAACAAATCGGTTTTTACGCTTAGTGCGTTCAACAATGTCTTTCAGCTCACGCAACGTGAAAGTGTCTTGCAACGCACTCAAAACCGATGCAGAGCTTTCATCTAATAACCCAAGCTCCACAAGTTTACGTTCAAATAAGTTTTTCTCGTAAATGGATTCTGGTGATTCAGCTGGAGCAGTCACGTAGGGAGTAGGAGTCAAGAGCTCAATCTTCAGGTCCGCATGCACAATGACCGAGCGAAAGACGATCGACGAGACATGGCCTTCCCCTGTGGCGCGCAGGCTCACAACCGTTCGCAAGGCTCCCTCAGGAAGATTACTTTGATCAGGGTGGACGACCATAGAAGGATTAAACAAAGCCGCAGCTTCAAGGGAATATTCCTGACAAAAATAAGCCCCAATTAACAGTTTCCGATTTTCACTGAGCTCTGCGTCCGAAATAAGGTGAGGTCTGATTTCTTCAAAACGCTTTAGAAAAATTTGGTTAAGGTTTATATGCCGCTTATGGAAAAGCTCTAAAACAGCCGCGCACTCAGTGGTCACCTCTTTCTCCTCAAGTCCTGTGACCCGCGCTATGACCCGGGTCAATCGCTCGCGGTTAAGAAAATCCAATGGTCTGAAAAACACCCGCGCCGGGTTAGGTCTGATGACTATTCCTGTACGTTTTACTTCAATCACAATTTCCTTTGGTATTTTATTTTCAGCGGATCACGAAAGACCCACGCTTCCTCTTATATAAGAATAGAGCAAGTTCTGCGGTGCACGAAATTCACCCCGCCCCTCGCAACTCATAGCAATTATCGGACCTCCGGTCGCCTTTTATTTAAACATGCTTCATTCTTCCTCTCACTCGGCTCCCAGAACAGGATAGGGGCTCATCTAAATAGCGGGCTTTCAAAACTCTTAGGTTGCGATGTGAGCTATTGGTGTAATTATTTTAGGGCCCAGCGCAAAGCTGTAAAAGACAGAGGAAAAGTGGATTTTAACCTGGAAGTCAGTGGCCAAAAGGGAAAATAGAAAGGCCTTTCGGCACTTTCGAAATCCGTCTGGTCATATTATTGATCCACAAGAAAGCTCAACCGGACCTCGAAACCAATCGTTTTCTTCAAATGAAGTTAACCCGTCAGAACAGAACACGTTGTCGGATCGACTGGGCAGAATCCATGTAATCACACTCTGTTCACTTTTGAAAAAGCAACAATTTCTCATTTTCAGTGTCGCAGAGAGTCAAGAAAAAATTAGTTTACATCATTAACTAAATTGTGTAATTGTCATGGTTTCCATAAATACTATTGATGCCCCGTGGGCCATTAGTGACAAAGGAATAATTTTATGCGCATTGTTGTTAGTCAAAAGTTGAAGGAATTGCAAAAGAAAGTACAAGACTCCTGTAAAGTTTTTATTCTTGAAGTGTCAAACGGGAGCGATGTGACCGATCGATATTATTTCGGAACATTCGCGGAACGTGAAGAATTCTATCAAAACTCCATGCACTCCCCGAAAAATTTCGATCCACGGAAAGACAAATTTACCTTGGACGCCAAAACTATCCCCTTAGCGGAAATTAAAAAATTGGTTGGAAACGCCCATAAATCATTCATCAGCAACCTCGCTAAGCATATTTTTTAGTCGGATGAGCCAGCGAGATTAAATCGGCCATCCTTGACCGCAACCCCGTTGGGGCTGATTCCGTTTTGCATCTTTACCCAGGGCAGCTCGCTGCTCGCAACCCTAGGCTGGAGGACGTAGCCAGCTCCCTATTCTACCACTGGAATTGTAACCGAATGAGGCATCTTAGTGATCCCTTCTTCTCCCGTTTGATTTCGAGCGGGGACGGTATAATAAACAGTGCGCCCTGAAGCGGATCCGTTGATGGACGCCTGACTCCTTTGATGCAACCAATAATGTCTTTTTAGGGCATCAGCACGTCCGCGATCGTAACCTGAGTTATAAACCTGACGTTCACGTTTTTTATTAGGCCCCGCCAACAGACTCCCCAAAAGAGCTCCACCCGCCGCGCCCCCCATTGTGACGTAGGGATCACCGTTACTCACCGCATACCCGGCCCCACCCCCCAC
>JAWXCD010000040.1:0-21815 GCA_034440535.1 Verrucomicrobiota bacterium
GATCAGTAAAAAACAAACAGGCCCAACGGTTCCGGCTCCTTCTCCTAATGTTTTAAATAAACCATTTGCAGGTGCTCCTGCTCCAAAATCACTTGTAAACCTCCCGCAACAAGCGCCTGCTCCATTGCCGACGGCAATGCCTGCACCTGCTGCCCCCCAACAAACTGCCGTTCCGGCCGCTCCTCCTATTGTTCCTCAACAGGTTCCAGTCGTCGCCGCGGCTCCTCAATCTGAACTTGGTCAGGACTTAGGTCTTATTCAGGAAATGATGGGTTTAGCGGCTGATGCAAAGCCAAGCATCAAAGAGGTTGCAGAATTTGGGAGTACATTAAGCGGTGTCGATGGCTGCCTGATTGCCACTGAGGACGGGTTATTGCTCGCGGGCACGCTGCCTGAAGCGTTCAATTCACAAACCATTAGTGCTTTTGCTCCGCATTTATTTAAAAAAGTTTCAAGGTACATCGAGCCTTTGCAACTCGGTCATGCTAGGAGGTTTACAATCCAAGTTTCGGATGGAAAACCGATGAGCTTCTTTCGTTCGAAGGGACTTTTTGTTGTATTTACTCACACTTCGAGGAAATTGACCGGGTCAGTCATTGAAAAAGGTATGAAGTTGACTGAAGAAGTTGCAAAGCTGTATAAAAGTTAAGTCTGTTATGTCGATCATCAATTACGCAAGTCGAGAAATTCAGTTTAAAATCGTTTATTATGGGCCTGCCCTTTGTGGTAAGACCACAAATCTCGCTTATATCCATACTCAAATTACTCCTGAAAATAAAGGGGACTTGGTTTCATTGGCAACGGCCGCAGATCGTACGTTGTTTTTCGATTTCCTTCCTTTAAACGCGGTTGTTATCAAAGGGTTTAAAACGAAGTTTCAACTTTATACTGTACCTGGCCAGGTGATCTATAATGCAACCAGACAATTAGTGCTCAGAAGTGTCGATGGGATCGTTTTTGTTTCAGATTCGCAATGGGACAAAATGGAAGAAAACATTGAAAGTTTGAAAAATTTGAGGGAGAACCTTGCAAAGCAGAACATGGATTTGGATGAAATAGCCTATGTTCTCCAATATAATAAACGTGATCTACCCGGTGTGGCTCCTGTTGAATATATGGATTTTGCCCTTAACAATGGTAAAAAACGCGTGCAATCGTTTGAAGTCATCTCTACAACCGGTCAGAATGTTTTTGCTGCCCTCAATGCCGTTTCTCAGCAATTGCTTTACAAGTTCACGAAAGAAAGTGATGCCGGAAAGAAAGACCCCATTAGTGTAGCTTAAGATTATTTTTTTATGGAAGCCATACCTATCCTGACCATTGACGATGTAAATGCCATTGACCAGGTGCTTTCCGATTTCTTGCAGAAATCTGAATCACAATTAGCTGTTGTCATCGACAAAGGCGGAAACATTATTTCTCAGCAAGGTGATCTCAACGTCATGGACGTAACGATTGTTGCTGCCCTTGCCGCGGGTTCTTTTGCGGCTACGAAAGAGTTAGCCCGTCGTATTGGTGAAATGGAGTTTAATGCTCTCTATCATCAGGGCGCTGGAATGCATATCTTTATGAATTCCGTCGACGAAAATACCATTATGGTCACGGTTTTTAATGACCAGACGACCGTTGGTCTCGTTCGATTTTATACCGCCAACGCTTCAGCTCAACTGGAGCAAGTTCTTAACAGGTTACGTGAGAAATCAGCGAACGAAACGTTCACCCTCACCAAAGAAGACATTGCCAACGCCGGGAATTTGTTTTAGCAGGACAACGGTCTCGCACAGCTGCCGGTTTTAACCTGCCCATTTTTCTATCATACCGCGAAGGCTAGGGGAGGTAGGTCCCCATTAAAGTTATTGGCCGTAGGTCGTATGGTATCTGTTCCACCACTTCTCAATTTCATGGGGTGGTAATGCTTGGGGTTGTCCCAACTGTTTGGCAAAATAAATAGTTTTTGCGACGTCCTCCGTCATGATAGCGGCTTTTAACGCTTTGGTCGCTGTTTTATCAAACGTAAACACTCCATGGTTACCAAGTAAAACCGCAGGGCCGCGACCGCGGTACTTGAGGATCGCTTCAGCAATATGATCACCTTCATTGTCTACGTAGGGAAGGCAAGGGATTTCTGCACCAAACTCGTCTGCCATAGCTGTCAAACAACAGGGAATGGGTAAGTTGACCGCAGCGAAGGCCGTTGCGTAGTTTGAGTGTGTATGAACAATGCCCCCAAGTGTGGAATCCTTTTGATACAGGAACAAATGATGCGAAAGGTCAACCGATGGTTTTTTGCCTTCGATGAGGCTACCAGTCGCAAGGTCTACAACTGATAAGTCGTCCGGTTGAAGTTTGGTATAATCGATGCCACTAGGTTTAATAATGACTTTACCGCTTGCGCGATCAATGCCGCTCACATTTCCACTTGTGGAAGTGACAAGCCCCGCTTCGAGCAGTTGTTTGTTAGCCCAGCAAACTTCGACTTTTAGATTGTGGAGAGGGTCCATAAATAAATTCTAGCGTCTTAATATTGAGGAAGCCCCACCGATGAGGGAAGGGCTTATGATTGAGGATGTATTAACCTTTGTGGTGATACACTTCCCAGCCAAGGTAATTACCGAGTGCGTCTGCTATAGAATCTGAAGCAGCGCCACGATTGACGGCGACATGATGTTCGAATCCATTTTTACAGATATACGAAAGAAGATCTTGGAGTTTCGGCACCTTGATCACGCCATAACCACCAAAGGTGTTTAGTTTATCGTTAGTAAATTCGCCTTCACCTGTATAAGCTACAATTTTACCGCGCAAATCGTCCGTACTCACTCGGGCATAACTCAAGGGACCAGGAGCAATTTGTCCCACGATTGTACCGTAGGTATTTTCCTTACCAACTGTTCCAGCGATAATAGCCTGATAATCCATTTTCATATCTTGGAAGATGTCCTTTGGAAGGTTGGAACAATGGAAGATCACACATTTATCAGGATCATCCGCGTAATTGTTATTCCAGTCGACAATGGCACTTGGGCGGAGAGTGGCTTCCTGAAGGACCAGCATGCCGAGCATTCCAACGATATCCACCTCACATGCGCTCGGTGACAAAACGTTGCTGGACATTGACATGATGGTGCAGGGGACCACACCGAAATATTCTTCCATTGAAGTCCAACATTGGATGGCGGTACCGATCAGTTGGTTGTCATCCACGAATCGGTCAACAACCACACCAAGCTTGGACATCTTCACCAACGACGCTTCGGGAATTCCCTTGGTTGAAACGTAGTTTTTAATCGCGTTAACCTTATCCACCACGACTTGCTCGTCATCTTTCAGCTTATTAATACGTCCGAAAACTTCCGAAAGATCCAGGACTTCGACCGTGATCCCTGCGTTCTCTAATAATTTTTCACTATAACGAACCGTATTAAATGCTGCCGGGCGTGCGCCAATAGCACCTACGCGCGCGTTGCGAAGACGTTTCACAATACGACAAGTGCCGCCAAAGGTATCCAAATCCTTTTTAAAAGATTCGTGCTCAGGAGAAACGGTATGGATGGTGGTTAAGGAAAACTTGATTCCGTATTGGCGCAGATTGTTTGTGACCGAGATTTTTCCGCAAAAACTGTCCCGGCGATGTGCGCTTGTCATCATCGTCACGTCGTCTGGATAAGCCTGAATGAGTACAGGGACATTCAAATCTGCCCAGCGCAAGGCGTTGGCAATGGCGCGTTCGTCTCCGAAATTAGGCAGGGTGACGATAATGCCATCAATTTCATCACGATGTTTCCGAAACAAATCGGCGCATTTCCGTGCATCTGCCAATGATTCAATGGCGCCGAACACATTGGTTTCTTCAGGGCTAAGAGAAATGGTTTTATACCCTTTGGATTCAATCGCGCTGAGCATTCCTGAGCGCCCGTCTTTACATAATGTGGAAGGAAAAAATCCGCGATTACCAACAATGACACCGAACGTAGTTTGCTTCATGAGGGGATAAATGGGTTTAGTAAGTTTATTTTTGAAATGCTTCTGGTCTATAACACAATCAGTGAGGCGTGTAAAACATGAGTTGCCAACGGCTTTTATTACACCTCATCGACCTCGTTATATCATTATTCCGACTGTTGTCGCTTGAGTTCTTTAAGTGCCTTCATCGTGCTGATTTTTCCGCGTCCAAAAAGGTCGTGAAGTTGAGTGTACTCATCGTACAGTTGCCTATAAATAGCGCTGGCTTCCTTGTTTGGAGTGAATACTTCTTTCCTAACACGAGCCATTTTACGGGCCGCATCCTGAATGGTTTCATAATATCCCGCAGCCACAGCGGCATGCATAGCGGCACCAAGAGCGCATGTTTGTTTGGATGCAGCTAATTTTATCGGCCTCTCGGTCACGTCTGCATAAATTTGCATCAGAAACTTATTCCTCTCAGGAAGTCCACCGCACGCGTAAATTTCATCAATTTGGACGCCTTTATTCGTGAAGGCTTCTATGATTTTCCGGGTTCCAAAAGCCGTAGCCTCAATGAGGGCACGATAAATTTCGTGTGGTTTTGTCGAAAGGTTTGCGCCCACAACGAGACCCGTCAGGTCGGCATCAACTAGCACGGACCGGTTTCCATTGAACCAGTCCAACGCAAGAATTCCACTCTCGCCCGGTTGCATTTTTGCAGCCGCCCTCGTCAGGACATCATGGACGGAAAGTCCTTTCTTTTTTGCTTCCTTGTAAACCGAGTGCGGCACCTGATTATCCACGTACCAATTAAAAATATCACCCACTCCAGATTGGCCGGCTTCATATCCCCAATATCCGCCTATAATCCCGTCTTTCACCACTCCGCACATTCCCTCAACTTCCTGTTTGTATTTACCTAACAGCATATGACAAGTTGAAGTGCCCATAATCATGACCAGTTTTCCTTCTTCGGTCACTGTGCAGGCTGGTACGGCCGCGTGGGCGTCTACATTCCCCACGCACACGGGAGTTCCGGGGTTAAGTCCGGTGAGGACCGCCATCTCTGGCGTCACACCACCTGCGAGCGTTCCTAGTGGAGATAAAGCTGTGCTTAACTTTTCGTTCACCACGTTTTCCAATTTAGGATGCAAGGTTCTTAAAAAGTGGGGCGATGGATACGCCCAACCTTCGCCATAAGGATAAACCCACATGGCTTTGTACCCGGCAGTACACAGGTTGCGGGTTTCAACTCCTGTAAGCTGCCAAACAATCCAATCAGCCGCTTCAATAAACCGGTCTGCAGCATCGTATATTTCCGGGGCGTCGTTAACCGTTTCTAAGAGTTTCGAAAAAAACCATTCGCTTGAATACTTTCCACCATAGGTCCGAATAAATTCTTCTCCGTGTTTTTCTCCGAGATTATTTATCGTGTTCGCCTCAGGTTGCGCCGAATGATGTTTCCATAGCTTCACCCAAGCATGCGGGTTCTTTGCATACTTCTTATCATAGGAAAGGGGCGTGCCGTCTTTCCGTACGGGTAGCATGGTGCACGCAGTGAAATCCGTTCCAATGCCAATGACTTGCTCGGCTGAAATCTTTGCTTTCCGCATTACCTTTGGAATGGTGATTTTCAATACGTCAACGTAATCACGTGGATTCTGTAAGGCGGTATCGGGTTGTAATTTTTTTCTATCACCGGGAAGGGTCTCAGTAATCACTCCATCGGGATACTCGTAAACGGCGGTTCCAACTTCTTCGCCTGTGTCTACATTGACAATAACGGCGCGACCGGAAAGCGTTCCAAAGTCTACTCCAATAACGAATTTATCTGGTGTAATCATATGAGGTTTTAGGGATTTTTTGAGGGAATAAGGTCTTGGTATAACAGATAAATCAATGAGCGGCAAAAAACATTTTTTTGATAAAAGCCATGAAAGCCTTGCAATCATTACGTTTTTTCGCATATTAACCCCACACTAAACCCAAATCTGGAGATAAATTAAAAATGGCTAAAGCCCTTACAAAATCCGCAATCGCTGACTCACTTGCTAAAAAGCTCAGTGTCACAAAGAAACAATCCATTGAGTTCCTTGAAGAACTTGCTGCCCTTGCTTACAAAGAAGCAAAAAACACCTTCACGCTTCCTGGTCTAGGCAAGCTTGTTTTGGTGAATCGCAAAGCACGCAAAGGTCGTAACCCTATGACCGGCGCTCCTATTAACATTCCCGCCAAGCGCGTGGTAAAGTTCCGCGTAGCAAAAGCTGCTAAGGACGCGATCCTCGTTAAGAAGTAAGACGTTTCTTCTTTATTAAAACAGGTGTTCCCCAGTGGACCACCTGTTTTTTTATGCTTTTGCGCTATCACGATTCCCCGTTTCCTTTCACTTTATAAATTTTGCGTCATGTCATATCCCAAGGTTCTGGAGCAATGGTGGATAAAGTTCGCATGCCGTTCACTCGGCGTCCAGGATGAGAAGTCGGCTGTGCGGCGCTTGGAAAAAGAAGTCCAACTCCTCAGCGATATTTTTACGACCGGTCGAGAAACGGGGTTTCAAAATTACGGCTCAAATAAAAAACTCCTCCTTGCTTATGGATTGTTCTTTTATCCTCAAACTTTCGCGCGCATCCAGTTTCCTATTCGTGAAGCTTTCCAATTTCGTGGTGTAAAACTTAGTGAAGGAACCATTGAGATTCTTGATTTAGGTTGTGGCCTTGGTTCGGCTTCGATGGGGTCTATCGGAGCACTGCGTGAATGCGGGATAAACAATCCTGTGTCTGTCACGGGTTTAGATCAATCAGTCGCCAGTCTTGATTTATTTCGGACTATTGCAAGTGACACTCTTTCTCAATGGCCAGGGGTCTCCTTCAAGCAGGTTCAAGGTCAGCTCACAGGTGATTTCGCAGATTTCGATAAAAAGTTCGATCTTGTTCTTTGTAGTTTTGCCGTGGGAGAAGCTTTCTTTAATCAACCTGCAACTGAATTTGCAAATTGGACAGAGCAAGTGATGGATCGTCTCGTTAAACCTGGTGGCCTATTAATCATCACCGAGCCTTCTCTCCAGGAAACTTCTAAGCGCGTGGAGCAAGCTCGGAACTTAATCAGCGAACGTAACCGACATTTTATTTGGGGTCCATGCCTTCATCATAAAGAGTGTCCGCTTTTAAAAGAAGGGATCTATTGGTGTCACGAAGTGAGAAAATGGACTCCGCCTTCTTCACTCAGGTCGCTGAACAGCAATCTTTATCGGTCCATAGAAACTGTGAAGTTTAGTTTTATGATATTGGGGCACCATCCTGCGGGTGAGATTTTATCTGGTCCTGGACAACTTCGCATGATCAGTCCTATGACGGAACTAAAAGGGAAGTTTACTTTTGCGGGTTGCGCCAGTGATGGCGAAAAGTATCAATACGAAATCCTCACGCGACATTTAACAAAAAGTGATGAGAAGACATTGGAAAAATTTGAGCGTGGGGACATTCTCACGATGGAGGAACTACTACCATTAAAGTCAGGGCACCATTTCAGGGTGCCCGGACTCAATTCAATTACATCAAGATATCATCCCCAGATACCTCATACACCACCGACGGTTTAAGTTAACAGCGTGGCAGCCGCCTGTTTCACAAGGTCGATAAATCGTGTCAGAGGTTTATTTGCGAGTGACTTGTAGACAATTCTGAGGTTCAAACGCGGGAAATCGTCCGGCAGAGGGATGACCCGCACTTTATCATGACGTTGTTTATTTCCTGGGTACGCAATACTGGCGCCTGCACCGAAACCTCGCGCGGCATACGCCCGCAACACATCGAGGGAGCTGGCTTCCATTTGAGGGTTCCAAATGTACTTCCGTTTTTCAAATCCTTTTTTAAACAGGCGTGCCACCATCTCGTTTTCGGGAAGGCTAATGATGGGTATTGTTGAATGATCTTCGTGGATGATGTCTTCAAAGCATTTGATTTTAAATGATTGAGCCACCAAAAAGACGAGGGGGAGGGAACCCAATGGTTCGCATTTTAAACCGGAGGGTACAGGCGTTTCAGAAGGGGAGATGGCAGCGTCGATTTGCCCTGAGTACACCATTTGCTCGCCGGTATCTTCTGTGACTGCCCTGAGTTCCAAGCGGAGATCCGGGAAATCTTTTCTAACGTTGAAGAGAATATCGGGTAAATAATCCCTGAGCACTGTGCTGGAAGCCGATATGTTGAGCGACGGACGGTCTTTGCCGCAAATTTCTTTTTCAATTTCAGTCAGGTTCGAGAAAAAAGATTGAATAAACGCATACAATTTTTTCCCTTCTGAAGTTAGAATGAAGGGGCGACGTTGAAAAAGTGAGAGACCCAAATGGCTTTCCAACTGAAGGATTTGACCACTTACAGCTGGTTGTTGGATGCCATAAGGAATATGACGCACGGCTTGGCTAATGCCCCCGTGTTTAGCAACGTAATAAAACAGTTCGAGATGATGAATGTTCAACGTCACAATGACATAGCACAAGATTGCCGAATGGGGAAAAGATTGCGCTTACGTAAACCAAGAGGATTTGCACCCAGCGATGCGACTGCGGGAATAAACTATTTCTGGTTTAAGCTTTTTTTAACCAGCGCAGGGGGGCTTCCACGCTGGGAAGTTTTCTTGGTTCGAGTTGCTGCGATTTCCTCAATTACTTTTTGAAGTTCAGTCAGCTTAAAAAAACGGGAGAAATTTGTAAAATCATCATTCATGGTATTGCAACATACCGCACCGTTGAGCGTTGTCGTTAAAGTATTAACAGTTTTATTCGTGTGCGAGCGTTATTAAAACAAAAACGCGAGGAATAACCCTCGCGTTTTGCTAGAAGAATAAAAATTAATTGACGTTAAACTGAGCCCACTTTTTGTTCGGAGCGTTTACGGGCATTGGCCTCAAGGATTTTTTTTCTGATCCGTAATTTGGTAGGAGTTACTTCGAGGTATTCATCAGGAGCGATGTATTCGAGGGAACGCTCGAGACTAAATTCGAGAGGTGGTTCGATGGAAACCGCCTTGCCATCGCCTTGTGAACGCATGTTGGTCAGCGCCTTGGCTTTGCACGGGTTAACGACAAGATCGTCGGGGCGTGCGCTCTCACCGATCACCATACCCATATAAACGTCCACCTGTGGGCCGACGAAAAGACGTCCACGTTCTTGGATATTTGCCAGGGCATAGTTTGTCGTAATACCGTTTTCCATGGCGATCAACACACCGCGGAGGCGAGTGTTAATTTCGCCTTTGGTTTGGCCGTATTCCTTAAACAAATGACTCATGATACCCAAACCTTTTGTTTGGTTAACCAAATCTGTTTCGAAACCGATTAAACCGCGAGTAGGGATAACGGCTTCCACGCTAACATCCTTTTCGTGGTGAACCATATTCGTAATTTCGCCTTTACGTGAAGCTAGGTTTTCAAGAACGCCACCTAAGTTTTCCGTAGGAACTTCAATGAACAAAGTTTCGTAGGGTTCAAGCATGTTTCCGTCATCGTCGCGTTTAAAGATAACTTCAGGACGGGAGACCATCAGTTCAAAACCTTCGCGGCGCATTTGCTCCACTAGGATGGCAATCTGCATTTCGCCGCGTGCGGAAACTTTAAAGACAGATGCGGAGTCAGTTTCCTCAACGTGCAAACTGACGTTTGTGTAGGTTTCACGGGTCAATCGTTCGCGGATGTTGCGTGCGGTCAAAAACTTTCCTTCTTTGCCCGCGAGCGGGGAGTCGTTCACGCAAATCTGCATTTGGATTGTAGGCGGGTCGATCTCAGTAAATGGAAGGGGTTGCTGTGTTTCGCTTTGGCAAATGGTTTCACCGATATAAGCATCGTCAAACCCAGAAATACCCACAATATTTCCTGCACTGGCATGTTCGATTTCAATTTTCAACATACCACTATGAGAGAAAATAGCAGTGACTTCAGCGCGCTCGCGGCGCCCTTCTTTAGTGATACGGAAAACAGGATCACCCTTGTTAATGCGTCCACCGATGATTTTTCCATAAACGATTCGACCCAAATACTCGCTGTAATCGAGGTTAGAAATGAGCATTGTGAAAGGGGCAGCCAAGTCGACTTGAGGAGGTGGAATTTTTGCAATAATGGTGTCAAATAAAGGAACCATGTCCGGACCTTTATGTTCCATTTCCAGCATGGCATATCCATTTTTAGCGGAGCAATAAACAACTGGGAAATCTAATTGCGCATCGGTTGCGTGGAGTTCCATGAAGAGTTCAAAAATCATGTCCAAGACTTTATGGGGTCTTGAGTTGTCACGGTCGATTTTGTTAATGACAACGATGGGTTTAGCGCCGACTTCCAACGCTTTGCGCAGCACAAACTTCGTCTGGGCTTGAGGGCCGTCGAATGCGTCAACGACAAGGAGTACGCCATCAATCATTTTAAGAATACGTTCTACTTCGCCGCCGAAGTCTGCGTGGCCCGGAGTGTCGACGATGTTAATATGGTAATCTTTGTACTTAAAGGCGGCGTTTTTGGCTTTGATCGTAATTCCCTTTTCACGTTCAAGGTCCATGGAATCCATCATACGTTCATCGGTATGTTGGTTAGCGCGGAAAGTTCCAGACTGTTTAAGGAGCTGGTCGACAAGCGTGGTTTTACCGTGGTCGACGTGTGCGATGATCGCAATATTTCTAATGTGTTGCATATAAATCCCTGATGGAAAAAGTGTTAAAGAGCGGGGCAGTTAATCAGCTCCGCTAGGATGAGCAAGATAAAACTTCCCCTTTGTTTTGCAAATGAACTGAACCATTTATGTTAAACGGTCAGCCTTGACCGTTATTTTAGAGAGATAGCGGGAACAACGTAATGAATGAAAGGCCACTTGTTTAGTTGGAGATATGACAAAAGTCATTGCGTCAAGTGGTAAGAGTTTCAAGGCTTGCGTCATTTCATTTGCTTTTTAGGGAGGCTGTTGCAATTTTGAAAGCATCTGGCATAAACTAAATGCTGGATCATGTTCTGGCTAACAAAAGAAGAGAAACTGTTGATTGCCCTAATTATTTTTACAGGACTCCTTGGGGGTGTGGTAAAAGTTTGGCGGTCTCAACAACAAGTGTCCCGGGAACTCCCGGCGCGTTCGGTACAAAAATGAAAAAAATTAGTTTTCACGAGGCTTTAACTACCATCATTTGCGAGGACTCTCGCTTTGACGAAGAGGCTTATCACTTTGTGCGTGAGGCGCTCAACCACACCATGAAACGCTTGAAAAAGGCGCAGCAAACGAATCAGCACGTCTCAGGTCAGGAACTCCTGGAAGGGATTCGGGATTATGCTTTGGACCAATTTGGACCGATGAGCAAAACGGTTTTTGAATGCTGGGGTATCCGCAATTGCGAAAATTTTGGGGAGGTTGTGTTTAATCTCGTGAATAAAGGAGTTTTAGGAAAAACCGACAATGATAAACTTGATGATTTCAAAAACGGGTTTAATTTCGATGATGCTTTCGTTAAACCGTTTCAACCTACTAAACCGTACCGCGAGAGTATCGCCACCCGCCACCATGATGTGGCTCAAGGACATAATTAAATTCACTTTCTTTCGCCGGTTTGCCTTCCCCCTGTTTTTATATTTTCTATTACCTAGTTTATGCCTATCGGCTGCAACAAAACCTAGAACTGCTGTCAAAAATCCTGATAAAAAAATGAATACAAGCGTTACCGCCGAACCTGTTGTAAGTGCGTCTAAAACATCATCGGGCAAAATTGATGTGCCTTCTTTAAATGCACGTCTGATCGTTTTTGATAATGGGTTTAGCGTAGTTATTAAAGAGGACCGTAGCGCCCCTGTCGTCAGTTGTCAGATGTGGGTGAATACGGGGAGTATCCATGAAGGTAAGTGGATGGGCGCTGGATTGAGTCATATTTTGGAGCACATGCTTTTTAAAGGAACGTCGACTCGTTCAAACTCGCAGATTGCACTCACGATTCAGGATTATGGTGGGTACGTCAACGCTTACACTTCTTACGATCGAACGGTATATCATATAGATGGACCCAGCAAAGGTTGGGATATCTTTACGGAAGTCCTTGCTGACGCCATGAGGAATTCCACTTTGCCTGCTGAGGAATACGACAAGGAACAGGAAGTGATTCGGCGCGAGTTCGCGATGGGTTACGATAATCCGGACCGCATGCTTGGTCTTCTCCTATTCGAGCAAGCTTACTCCATACACCCTTATCGATACCCGGTTATTGGTCACAAACAGATTTACGATCGGCTTACCCGCCAAGATGTCTTGGAATATTATAAACTCAAGTATGTACCTCAAAATATAACCTACGTCATCGTGGGTGATGTGGATGGGCAGGCGGTTGAAGAAAAAATGAGAAAACTCGTTTCAGATTGGAAACGCGGGCCTTTACCTCCAGACCTCATTCCTACGGAACCTCGGCAACTGGGCAAACGTGAGGTTCATCGGGAATCGAATGTTAACATTTCCAGGATTGAAATGGCTTGGCATATCCCTAGTATTTCCCATCCGGATATGCCCGCGTTGGATATTCTCGCATACATCCTTGGTCAGGGCCGTAGTTCCAGGCTCTACAAAGAACTACGCGACAAGCGGGCTATTGTTAAGTCTATCGAATCATTTTCATACACCCCGGCGTACGATGGATTGTTCGGGGTTTCAGCGATGATGGACCCGGATAAACGAGCGCAGGTTGAAGAGGCTGTGGATGCGGAGATTAAAAAACTCCAGGGCAGTCTTGTGAGTGAGGCGGAGGTTTCAAAAGCAAAACGGTCCATTTTGGTTGGCCAACTTAATAGTCGCCGGACCATGGCTGGTATGGCCGCAGAACTTGGTAGCAATTATTTCATGACCCGTGATCTGAGCTTCACCAAGCGTTATCTTGACGCTATTCAAAAAGTAACTCGTGAAGACCTTCAAAGGGTTGCCCGGGCTTATTTAATCGAAACGGGGCAAACTGTTGTTTCTTCAAATCCCATGGGTTCATTAAAAAATATCGGGATGGAATCCAAGGCTGTTGAGGATAAACCTATCCAAAAATTTGAACTTCCTAACGGTATTCGGCTTCTTGTTAAGGAAGATGCGCGTTTGCCTTTTGTGAGTATTCGCACGGTTTCCATGGGGGGCATTCTAGCTGAAAATCCGGATAATAATGGGATTAGCCGTCTGACTTCTCGCCTGTTGATCAAGGGCACTAAATCTAGGTCAGCGGAAGAAATTGCCGATGCTATTGAAAACGCAGGCGGCAGTATCAGCTCGGAATCTGGTTCCAATTCTTCAAGTGTCGCTGTTGAGGTTCTTAAATCCGATTTCAAATTGGGTCTCGATATCGCGGCGGATGTTTTCCTGAATCCGGCTTTTTCATCTGCGGCTGTTGAACGGGAAAAACTGATTCAATTGGCGGATATTCAGACTGAAAAAGAACAGCCGATGGCCCTGGCTCGGATTAATCTTTTGAAGACTTTGTACCCAGCTCATCCTTATGGCATGAACGCGCTCGGGACAGAACAATCTGTGAAAGCTCTCACTCCTGAGGCGCTGAGTGGGCATCATCGTAGGTTTGCCACGGGAAAGAATACCGTGATTTCTGTGTTCGGCGATGTCAATGCTGAGGACGTGAAGGCTGCGGTCACCAAAGCTTTTGGGGCTTTACCAACAGGCGATACGTCACTGGTAATTGCTCATCAAACAGTCCCGCCTCTTGTGGGTGGGAAATCTGTCCGGGAGGCCGCGGAGAAGAATCAGGCGATTCTTTTCTTCGGTTTTAATGGAGTTGATATGAAATCAAAAGACAGGAATGCCTTGGAGATTCTTGAGGAGGCCAGTTCGGATCTTGGCTCAAGATTTTTTATCCGGATTCGGGAAAACATGGGCTTGGCTTATTTTGTGGGGGCCCGCCAGATGGTTGGGTATGATCCCGGTTATTTCTTCTTTTATGTGGGGACAGACCCGGGGAAAATTGATTCTGTTCAGACGGAAATGCTTAATGAAATCAAGTTGCTGGCTGATAAAGGGTTAACGGATGATGAGTTTAAACGAGCCAAGACCAAGCTTACCGGTAGCCAAAAAGTGGAAAATCAGAACCTTGCAGGTTTGGCTTATAAAACCGCGCTAGATGAGTTGTACGGTGAGGGTTATAACCATTATCTGTCCTACGACAAAGAGGTTGAAGCAGTAACGAAGGATCAGGTGACGGCTGCGGCTCGCAAATATTTGGGAACACCTAACATGGCAACAATCATCGTGAGTCCTACGCCACAACCCAAAGCACCAACTCCTCCAAACAAAAAGTAGATTTTTTCTACGCAACGATTAGGGTTTTTATATGGCTGAAATTCAAAGAAGCAGTGGGAACCAGAGCGAAGTGACCGCTCGGTTCATCGATATGATTATGATGAACGCCCAACAGGCGCTCTTATATCTGGGTAAAATTCCGCATCCCCAAACAGGGCGTGCTGAGGTTAACGTGGAGGTCGGTCGGATTTTCATCGATCAAATGGAAATTATTGAAATAAAAACACGAGGCAACCTTAACGCGGATGAAAAAAGTGCGTTAAATCAGGCACTCCAGACTTGTAAACTTGCTTTTGTTGAGGTCGCGGGTGTTGGGGCTCGCGAAAGTCTTAATGAAGATTCCGAAAGTGAGGCGCCCTTGCAAGCCACTTCGACGCTTGAGTCAAAAGGTCCTCAGGAATCAGTGCCACCAGTGAAAACAGCCTTTGCTGCGCCGAGTAAAATTGACCCATCTCCCTCGGACGCTCAGGAACATAAAAAGAAATTTTCAAAGTCCTACGGATAACCCACTCATTTTTCAATCGACGAAAGGCCGGTCTTAAACACCGGCCTTTTTTTGTGAACTTAAGATTTGTTTAAAGCCTACTTGACCGCCAAGTTGCAATTGCAGGAATCGGTCACTGAGTGTCGCAAGGTCAGCTTTGGGGAACGCCAAACCCTTTGTTCAGAGCTCTTTTGAGGCGATTAGTCATTTCCTGCTTTTGACTCAGGAAATCTTCTGGTGAATGGCTTCTGGCTTGGATAAAGATAGAATTTAGATCCGAGATGGCCTTGGAAATATCGCCCGATTGATCTACGTTTTCCTCTACCATTCGGTTCTTTAAAGTTTGGAACACATAGCCTGATCCTGCGTCCCATTGGTCTTTAGGAAGGCCTTGGATTGTCGTCAGAATTTCATCGGCTTTTACTGTGCAATTGGCTGAAGAAAGTGAAGTTAGGTTTAAATTAATAATTTCCTGGGGTGCTTTTTTTCGAATGGCAGGGGTGGGTTGTGCCGCAGGAAGAGAAGCAGGGCTCCTTGAATTTCGCCCTGCTGGATCTCCCATGGCGAGGGGGGTTAAGGGGACGTTTATCGTGTTGTCATCACTCCCGAAGGTTAAGGTCACTTCCATATCGTTAAAACCGTCCTTTTTAATTTGATAGACCCTTCTATCCCCGGGCCTGCCTTTAACGACCGCGGGCGATTCACCTTGGGTTTCGCCTTGGTACGAGATGACCGCTCCTTGCGGGTTTGTAAGGATATTGACGCTGGAACTAATTTTGCTCAGGAGGAACGTGGAGTTTTTGTGTCCTTGTTCGATAGCGATGTCCTCGACTATAGTATCGAACCCTTCTTTGGATATTTTCAATTTATGCGTGCCGAGGGGAATGTTTAAAAATTGAGCTGGGCTTTGCTTCGTTTGATCAGATATTTCGACGGTGGCATCTGGTGGATTGGTTTTAATACCGATAGCTCCAGTTCCGGCCGTTTCAGGCTCTGGTTGTGGTTGTGAAGGAATACTTTGTTCCTCTTGAAAGGTAGGAGGCTCAGGATTTTTAAACTCTTCCGAAACGTTGGTGGGTGGAGGGTTCCATTTATAAACGGTTTTATACAAATAAAAACCAACGCCAGATAAAATGATAATCGCAAATAGATAACCCCATATTTTATAGTTCGTGTCTGGCTCAGGTTCACGAAATGCAATGGTCGAAAAGACGTTCGCTGGTATGGTCTGGGGAGCTGTCGGCGTTAATGGGGTTTGTTTAATAGGCGTTTTTGGCCTGGTCAACGATGTATCGTCCTCCACTAAGTTGGCGTCAATTTCCTCCTTTTTAACTCCTTCTTTCAGTAACAACGATTCAACTGACCTCTCTTGGAAACCCAAATGCCCAAAACAATCATTGGATGCATCGTCCATCGGAAATTCGGTCAACCATCCGTGGATGTCGGTGAGGAGTTCTCCTGCCGAACTGCGCCGAACGTCCCGGTCCTTCGCGGTCATCGTGTCCAAAAAAGTGTCTAATCGCTGGGTGAGCTCAGCATCGTCCAATGACACGGAAGGAAATGGCTCGTTTAAATGCGCCACGAGTATTGCTGTAGCTGAAGTCCGAGGATACGGCACTGTTCCTGTCAGCAATTGATAAAACGTCACTCCTATGGAATACAGGTCGGCTCTCTGGTCTGTGTCCTTGGAATCGTTGATCTGCTCTGGACTCATGTAATGAGGCGATCCCATCATGGTTCCTGCTGCGGTCAGTGTGACATCGTTTTCTACTTTGTTTGTGGCGAGTCCTAAATCCATTATCTTTAGGCCTCCACGCTGGTTCACAATCAAGTTGTCAGGTTTAATGTCCCGATGAATGATTCCGTTGGTGTGAATGTAATCTAATCCTGTAACGGCTTGATGCAGAAAATACAGGGCAAGGGGCAGGGGCACTTTGCCTTGCTTAAGAATTTCTCCAAGTGTAAGCCCTTCGACAAACTCCATCGCGATAAATGTCTGGCCTTTATAGGTGTCACAATCGAATACAGACACCAGATTGGAGTGTGACAACGACGCGGTCGCCCGAGCTTCTCGCAAAAATCGCGCCCTTACTTCCTCATCCGAGGCAATCGATTCGCTTATTAATTTAATCGCACAAAACCGTTTCAGGGCTTTCTGCCGTGCAAGGTAAACGGCACCCATGCCCCCTTGACCAAGTTTTAATAGTAAATTGTAACGGCCAAATCCAATCATAAGGCTGGTTGAGTAAAGACAGGCCGTATTTTCTCCTGAACAGCAAAAATATCAAGCAGAGAGAAAGGTTTTTTAAAAATGCCCAAAAATAATTCACGAATCTGTGTATACGTGAGCTTTCGTGAGTTAAGGAATTTAAGGTCGGCTGTTGGAGGGAAATATGCAGGATTGTGTGTTCTACGCTCTTGTTTTTCCGGCCATTTATGGGCGCCGGCTAATGTGACATAGACAATCCTGTCTGTGCTCTTTTGTGGGAGGAATCCCGACGACCTTGTCACGGTAGGGTGGAAGCCTAGGCCGGAAAGTCTGCGCTACGTTGTTTGGAGGAAAAGCGCAGGATTTTCCATTTTACTGGATGCGCCAGCTTGTCAAATCATCCTAACTCTATAAGGTAAAAACGTGAAATGGATATCCCGACTATGGGCAACACTGGGTTTGTTAACCTACCTGACGACTTTCCTTTGCCTCACTTTTTCTAATGCCCGCTATGTGTTTAATAGCGGCCAGGTTTATTTCCTGGATGCAGATTGTTATACGCGTATGGCACGGGTTCGGTTATTGGAAGAACCTTCAACTTGGGTCGTGCGTACTCATGCCTTCGAAAATTACCCGGATGGGATTGTTTCTCATGCAACGATACCTTTGGATTACTGCATTCTCTTTCTCAAATGGCTGTTAGAAATCGCAGGCTCTCATCAGGCTCGGGACATCGCTGGTGCGCTTGTTTCTCCGGTTTTAGGGGCTGTCGCCACACTGGTGCTCTGGTTTTGGACGCGTTTCCGGTTTCATGATAAACCGAATGCGCGATGGATGATCCGATTGGCCTTTATCTTTTCACCTCCGCTGCTTTGGGCCTTTTCTGTCGGGCGCCCTGATCACCAGAGTTTGATATGTTTGTGCGTCGTCTTATTGACGGTTGTCTATTATGAATGGGTGTCTTGTGTAGTTCAGGCTAAATCCAGCCCTAGTGTCATCGAGTCGGAGGTACAAGAACGAACCGCACGATTCTGGGCCATCACTTCTGGGTTGATCACAGGTTTCGCGCTGTGGGTTTCTTTTTATGAACCCCTGATCGTTATCATCCTTTTAAACCTGTGCCTTTTCCGGTTTTTGAATTTTAAAAGGGTTAAGGTCATGATTTTCTCTGCCGCCCTTGTGTTGTTGGTTTATCTCGCTGTTGAAGGTTTAAAATTGGATTTTCTGTTCTGGAAAAATCGTGATTTAACCGGGTGGTTCGGGAGTATTGGAGAATTAAAGCATACTCCATGGCAAAGTTTGACCCCTTGGTACGGATGGCTCTTTTGGGTGTCTCCTCTCTTCTTGATTCATTGTTGGAGATTTAAAGCCCTCCGCCACGATTTTTTTCTCCCCACGTTGATCATGTTTTTTTGCACCTTTTTTCTGACCCTTTATCAAGCACGCTGGGCCCCCGTATTTGCTCTGTTTTTTGCGTTGCTCATCCCAGCTATCCTTGGGTCCATGAAGGGCAGGGTATGGAACTGGATCCTGTTTGTCGGTCTGCTTTATCCGGTCTTTAAGACTGTAGATCGTGGATTCGATTTAACCCCGGAACTTCAGGAGCGGTTCGTTGAACAGCGTGCGTTGAGGCAGCTCACCGAGTATATCCCAACCCAATCCCACACCCCAATTCTCGCGCCCTGGTGGTTTTCCCCGGCCATGGCTTATTGGTCCGATAACCCTGTCATCGCCAGCTCCAGTCACCAAAGCCTCCCAGGCATCATCGATTCCGCCCGATTCTACACGTCGTTATCGACGGATGATTCCCTGAGCATCCTCCGCCAGAGAAAAGTAAAGGTCGTCATTGCTTATGACCCCCAACGTTTGTTGGCGAACTCCCTCCAAGTTTTAGGTAATAAAGATATCACCGAAAAAAATGTCTCACAAACCCCTGGTTACCCCATATCGACGGCCTTCCGCCTCTTCCACGAACCCGCCCCCGACCACTTCGCCCTCGACAAAAACTTAACCCTATCGGTCTCTTCCCCCTCCTTCCGCCTTTACTGGGTCCTACCCACTAACGACACTCCACAGTAACTATGACACCGAAACAGTTTTGAACCGCAGATTAAGTAGGATTTACGCAGATTTTAGGAAAAGTGCAGGAAAATGGAATCTGCGAAAACGGAGATTAGAATGTACGGGCTGCTCACCCGAAAAAGAGAACAGACAGGAGTGGCTATCCTCCATTGACAAATAGTTTGTCCGTCCCTTCAGGTTCTTTAGGGAAAGATTCTCATGGACGAGTCAATTAGTGGTCAATTTTTAGATCAAAAAACGCGGGCGGTGTTAGTTGCTAGCGTAATCTCATGTCGAGAGGAACCCATGAACCTTTGCTTTCGGCATGGCTTTCACCTGCCGGAAAAACTCTGTTTCCGTGATTTGCGTTGGCCATTCGAGGCGGATGAAAAGACGGTGCCCAGTGTGTTCTGGCAGCGCTTGTGCACCTATCGCCTTTAGCTCAATCAGATAATTGAGGTCGCGGATCAATGCCTTCACGGGATTCTTCACCTTGTAAATATGAGCTGTCCGCTTGGTTAATTCCGCCAGAGTGATTTCCTCAGTGTCCAACAGGAGATTGAGAACCTGAACCTGCCGCTCAGAAATCGCACGTTTCCGCTGGGTTTGCAGCCTACCAAAAAGATCCGTGACCGTATTGCGGAAAAGTGCCTTGCTGACCTGTAATTTGATCTCCGAGAACAGCCGCTTACACTGGCTTTCAATGCCGCGTAGTGCGAACTTTAGAAACGCATTCAGTTGATGTCTATCTTCCCCTGTTTCGTGCTGTCTATCTTCCCCTGTTTCGTGCAGTGCGTTCAGATAACCGACCTTCTGCTCGTAGTAGTAGTTCGACATTGCAATGAAAAGCGTGTCACGGAGCCCGGTGCGCTGAAGCATCAATGCTTCCAGTGCCCGTGCAGTGCGGCCATTGCCATCTAGAAACGGGTGGATGGCGGCAAAATGATAATGCAATGCCAGTGCCTGAATCAGTGGATCATGCGCTCTAAACACAGTCTGCACGGCATGGGTCAGTTGCTGCATGGCTTCCGTGCAGCCCTGTCCCCCCTCACAACCACGATGCCTCGGGGCACCAAAGGTGACGTTTTGATCGTGTGTCCTCATCTGTCCTGGCGGACAATGATCCTCATCACAACCCGTTACCATCTGTCGATGAATCGCGGTCACCAGATCGAGATTCACCGGGAGGTCTGCGGGTTGCCGCGCGATCCATCGGTAAGTTTTCACCGCTGCCGCAGCCTGTCGCTGTGAGCGCGTTTCTAACTCTTGGGCGGTTTCCCGCATTGCGGCATCCAGTTCCCGGTCAGTAAATTCCGCCCCTTCGATCCGTGAAGTTCCCGCTACCTCACGCTTGAGCTGGATCTTTTGCAACTCGTCCGCCCAGCTCCGCTGGTAAGGAATTCCCGTCAGAGCCATCATCGCCGATTTGGCTCCGATCAACTCATCTATGATCGCCATTCGGTCGTAAGCGATCCAATCTCGGGGCATTTCGTATCGAATCATAGATTCAATAAAATCTAATTTCATTTCCAAGTCAATCCTTCATTTAAAATCACCTAAATCAATTATAATGTGGGTTTTACAGATAATTACTGGAGTCAGATTACCATCCTAAATCCATTTCATTTCCAATCCGTTGCCAGTTTATTTGCGAATTCTGCATTCAAACAAACATCTTCTCCAAGCAGGCGGATTTGAGCTCGAGATACTGCACGATGGCGTGCTTGTTTTTGTAATCAAAGGAGTCCGCAGGATCGTCGCAGATAAAAAGTGTCACCAGACCGGATTGTTTGCGGGCTTCAACTTCAAAGATGAAGCTGAGAAGATGCATGGCTCGGCGTTCGCCTTGGCTCAACGTTTTGACCTCGGCCTTTTGCCATTCGATAGAAGGTTGTCCCTGTTCCTCAAGGACGAAAAGAAGGCGCGCAGGTTCTTTGCCTAAAGCAGTATCCTTTTGGTTCGCGATTCGCAGAGCGAACGGCATGTTGAGGACTACCATTTGGAGCCTTGGATAAAGTTGAACTCCAAGAATTTACAAAAAAAAAATTACCTCGCGATTTCTCACGGAGTGAAGGTCTTAATCCGCTTGTGGCGTCACAGGTAATCAACGGCAGGAAGCGTGTTGTTTGTGGTACTTTTCAACAGGATCATCTGGCACCGGCAATTTCAAAATTTTATGGGCTTCGCCTGCTAAATAACGTTTCTCCGATTCAAGGAGAATATCGATATTCTCATCAATGCTAAGCGAATCAAATCCTGAAATTTCCATACTATTGCAGGTGTCGATCAATACACTGATTTGCCAATCGTTTAAACCACGATCTTTCAATCACTTTTTACAAAAGTGATTGCTTTCATATCAAGTATTCTCAAGGCAAGTCTAAACCCGAATCCTGTTCTTCTGTGGAAACCGCGAAATTGGCTTTTAAATGACAAATAGTTTGTCCGTCCCTTCAGACTAAAGTGGGCGAGTTTCGGCAATGCAAGCCATGGTCCAGCATCCACGGCACATTATCGAGATGGGTAATACGAAAGATGAGGGCTTTGTCTGGATTTAGAGAACTCATGTCCAATTATTTCTCTCCTTCGATGATGCGGACTTCTTCGATGGTTTGGAGGTCGGCTAACATGGCGTGCAAGGGGTGTTTCAAGTCGTGAGCGCGGGTGAAGGCTTCGGTTAGACGGGCCGGATAGTCTTTGGTGTCGGAGGAGGGGAAGGCTAGGTCGGCGGTGAGGCGAAGAAGCTTGTTGCGGATGGGGTGGCTGGGGGCGTTGAGTGAGAGTAGCGCAGACAATCCTGTCTGCGGGTCGGCGGGGAAAGA
>JAWXCD010000041.1:0-18024 GCA_034440535.1 Verrucomicrobiota bacterium
CAGCAATCCTTCGAGCGGTGAGGTTAAGGCCTTGTTTTTCGAGTGACATCAGTAGTTGAATTTCGAGGCTTCTTGCGGAAGCCAAATTCCTTGCTGCATTTTCTTGAGATGCACTTTTCGCAGATTCGATTAGACCAACAATCTCATCGATTAGTTGTTTTTCGTATGAAGAAGACGGCTCAAACTCAGCGGAAGCAGCAGCCAGTCTCTCCTTCTCTGGTCGATCCTGCCACTCCCGAATCTTCGCTTCAGTAAGCATTTGAAATATATCAGACATGATTATTCTGGGGTTAACACTACAAGCTTCGTCAAAGGGGAAGGACAAATTATTGGTGATTTAAAAGCCATTTTCTACGTTTCTCGTTTTTGAACATATGGACCCTATGATCGGAATTCTATTACTATTATTCAAGTCGAATAGTTTGTCTGTCCCTAAGGAATCCCCAGCGACTGGCTGTCCCTAAGGAATCCCTAAGGAATCCTAGGCGCAGCGACTGGCTAGGCGTAGCGGTCACCACTGTAAAGGATGGCCCCTGGGAAGAATCCTCCGGTTGGGCCGTCTGCTGGCAATAGGGCAAGCTCTACGGCTGTCAACGCGCCCTCTGCCGGTGAGAGCGTGCCTCCTGGGTTGGCTTCTGTGGCGACTGCGCCGGGGTGGGAAGAATTGACTTTGATTGGAGTGTTATGCAATCCGACAGTCCCTTCATGAACCTCCCGAAAACGTTCGTGAAGCTCCTCACGCCATGCAGGCGAAAGAGCCACTCCTGGGTCAACCTCTAGACTTCCAATGAGACGCTTAACAACAAAGTCTCTTGCTTCTGATGACAGGGCAATCGCTTTAATTAATGATCTTTTCCACAGCTGAACTCATCTCATCATGCTGCTTCGTTCTCGGCTATCGATAAATTCCACGATTATTCCCAAAGGACGCATCTTCAAAATAAACACCTTGCCAAACTCATCCACACTTACTAACGTTCGTTTCAAACGATCGTTTAAAAGGAAATTGCATGGTTGACGTTAAAAATACCGAATCAAAAAGTGAAGCCGGGGCTGGGCCATTACCACACAATGTGCATAGCGGGCCGCATGCGGAAACGTATCAGCGAATTCTCAATGTTGCTGAGGGTTTATTTGCCAAAAACGGGTTTTCGGCGACGTCCATGAGGGGTATCACTTCGGAAGCGGGGGTGAACCTCGCCTCAGTTAATTATTATTTCGGGTCCAAAGAAAACTTAATCGTTCAGGTCCTCTCGCGCGCGATCCGGCCTTTTAACGAAGAACGCCTGAGCCACCTCAACGCAGCTATTTCTAAATCGATGCCCAACCCAGTCCCTTTGCAGGAGGTGTTGCACGCGCTGATCCAACCTTGTTTTAACATGTGTTTTGATCCCACTAAACAGCAAGTCTTCCAACTCATGGGCCGGAGCTTGAGTGAGGAAGGCGAGTTTATTAAAGAAGTGGTTAATAAAGAGTGGCACCCCATTCTGGCCAAGTTCAACCCGCACCTGCGCGCCGCGTTGCCTCATCTCACTGAGGAGGAAATTTTTTGGCGTCTCCATTTCACCATGGGCGCCGTTATCCATACAGGGTGTCATCACCAGCAACTCACCTTGATGTCCGCAGGACTCTGCCGCCCGGATGGTGCTCGGACGTTAAAACAAATCATTGATTATGCCACCGCCGGATTGCTAGCCCCCGGCTCAAAATAGAATTTTTATGACGTCCCATACTCATTATAAAACCGCCACAAAAAAAGGAACCCAGATGTTATTATCTTCGGTGCGCTTTTTACCGACGCTTGTTTTGTGTTTATTGATCTTTATTACGACAGGCTGTGCAGTAGGTCCGAATTACCAACGCCCGTTAGTTGAGACCCAAGCAGAGTGGAAATGGAAAGTAGCAGAACCACGCGACGCCCAAAGTAAAGGTCCGTGGTGGGAACTTTTCAATGACGTGGCCCTGAACGAATTGGAAGAAAAGGCCGTTAAAAATAATCAGGACCTAAAAGCTGCCTTCTCGCGGTTCGAACAAGCACGCGCACGTGCTCGTGTAAAAGCCTCCGACTTCTGGCCTCGAATTGATGCGACTCCTTCGGCCACTCGGCGCCATACTTCAGGAACGGTAGACAGTGGGGGTGCCCCGTTTCCCATGATGGAACACACGGCAAATGATTTCTCTGTTCCATTTGATCTCAGTTACGAGATCGACGTGTGGGGAAAAATTCGGCGTGGATTTGAGGCATCGCGGAATCAAATGTTGGCATCGGGGTCAGCGTACGAAAACGTCATGTTTTCATTACAATCAGAAGTCGCGCGTAATTACTTCTCGTTACGAACCACCGACCGCGAAATAGTCATTCTGTCTCGCGCTGTGGAATTGAGGACCCAAGCCAGTGATCTCTTCAAAATGCGGATGGAAGCTGGAGTAGGGAGCGACTTAGAAGTGGCGAGTGTTCAGACAGAACTCGCCAATGCAGCAGCGGAACTCTCTGCAGCCAAGCGTCGGCGCGCAGAATTTGAAAGCACCCTCGCGGTGTTATGTGGGCAAACGCCGGGATCCTTCCATGTCGAACCTGCGCAAGCCAACTTCACTCCGCCTCAGATTCAACCCGGACTCCCTTCAGCATTGCTTGAACGCAGACCAGACGTGGCGGAAGCTGAACGGATCATGGCCGCGAGGAATGCCGAAATTGGCGTGGCAAAAGCATCAGCATTTCCCTCCATTCGATTGACTGGGCAAGCAGGATTTCAGAGTGCTGAGCTTCAGGATTTATTCAGTTGGGAAAGTAAAATTTGGAGTCTTGGACCTTCCATTTCTATTCCCCTTTTTGCGGGCGGACGAAACAGCGCTGCATCAAAATCCGCACAAGCGGCGTATGACGAATCGGTGGCCCAATATAGACAGCGCGTGTTAGTCGCTTTTAAGGATGTCGAGGATGCCTTGGCGGGACTCAAGTTCTTGGACGAACAGGTGCAACATCGCACGCAAGCTGTCGAAGCCTCCACGAAATCAGCAAATCTTTCTGCCGTTAGATTTAAAGGCGGCATTGTCAATTACCTAGATGTTATCGACTCCGAGCGCAGCCGTCTCAATAGCGAGATTGCCCTCGCGCGGACGGATTTGGATCGCATGAGTACAACCATCGTTTTGATTAAAGCTATCGGTGGCGGGTGGGTACCACAAGGGGAAGTAAAAAAGTAATTTTAAGAGGAGACGTATGATTTCAAGGATGATGATAATGTTGATGGGATTTCTGGTGGTCGTGGGGGGACTCGGGTTTTACAAGTACCGGCAAATTTCCGCAGCCATCGCCCAGCACTCTGGGTTCAAAATGCCGCCTACGGCAGTAACGGCTCTTGTAGCAACAACCGAACCTTGGGAAAAAAACATTGAAGCCACGGGTTCTTTTTCGGCATATCAAGGCGTCACAATTGCCGCTGAGGAACCTGGCAAGGTTGTCAAACTGGGGTTCGAATCCGCATCCAAAGTCAAAGCGGGGGATATCCTCGTCCAAATCGACACATCGGTTGAGGAAGCAGACCTGAAAGCCGCTGAAGCGCGCTTCGACCTTTCAAACGCCAATAACGATCGCATGAAAAAACTAGCCGGTACAGGTGCTATGGCTGATCGCGAAATGGACGACGTGGATTCTCAAGTCAAACAAATGTCAGCCCAAGTGGATTCCTTGAAAGCTAAAATTAACCGTAAAACCATTCGCGCGCCTTTTGATGGGCAGACCGGAATTCGTCAGGTCCAACTTGGGCAGTACGTGGTACCAGGTGACCCCATTGTCTCTTTACAAACCATGGACCCGATTTATGTGAATTTCGAGTTACCACAACAGGACATTGACCTCGTCAAGAGCGGCCAAAAAATCCGGGTCAACGTCGACACTTTCGGACCAATGGCGTTTGAAGGAACAGTGTCCGCCGTTGACCCGCAAATCAACGAAGTGACCCGCATGGTTCGAGTGCAGGGGACTTTCGCTAACGCAAAAGAAAAATTGCGTCCGGGTATGTATTGTCGAGTCACGGTGTTAAGCGGGGACGGCGAAATGTTTGTGACTCTCCCGATCACAGCTATCGCGCGGGCTCCGTATGGGGACTCGGTTTTTGTGATTCAAAAAATGAAAGATCCTAAAGGCCTCGGGTATTTAGGAGTCAAACAAGAATTTGTCAAAACGGGTGCAAGACGTGGGGATCAGGTTGCCGTGATCAGCGGGGTGAAAGCCGGGGATCAAGTGGCGACCTCCGGTTTATTCAAACTCCAGCCTGGAGCAGAAGTCCTCGTTAACAATGAAATCATTCCTCAGAACAGTGAGACACCTAAACCTCAAGATAACTAAGTAAGCTTTTATGCAGTGGACAGACATATTTATTAAGCGTCCGGTGCTATCGATATCGATTAGCCTGCTCCTGTTTCTCGTGGGGCTGACATCGATTCGAACATTAAACGTCAGGCAGTACCCCAAAAGCGATAGCGCTGCCGTCGTCGTAACGACTGCATACGTGGGCGCGAGCGCCGATTTGGTTCGTGGGTTTGTGACCACGCCCCTTGAACGCGCCATAGCCAGTGCAGATGGAATTGATTACCTCGAGTCCAATAGCAAACAAAGTGTCAGCACGATTACTGTCCGTTTACGGTTGAACTACGATGTCAACGACGCGCTGACCCAGATTCAAGCCAAGGTTGCCCAGGTCCGCAACGATTTGCCTCCTGAAGCTGAGGCTCCTGTCATCAACGTGGAAAGTAAGGATTCGCAGTTCGCTTCGATGTACGTTAGTTTTTACTCGGACACGCTGGATCAGAATCAGATCACAGATTATCTCCTGCGCGTCGTTCAACCCCGTCTGGCGGCCACCAAAGGCGTGCAACGCGCAGACTTGCTCGGCGGCCGTACCTTTGCCATGCGAATCTGGCTCAAGCCGGATCGGTTGAGTGCACTTAATATTTCTCCAACAGAAGTGCGTCAGGCTTTGGCCTCGAATAACTCACTGTCAACGCTCGGGAATACTAAAGGTTCGATGATTCAAGTGAATCTGATTGCCAACACAGACTTGCGAAGTCGCGAAGAGTTCGAGCAACTTGTGATCAAGGAAAGTAAGGGAAATTTGATTCGGCTGAAAGACGTTGCCGATGTTGTGCTCGGCGCTGAACGCTACGAAGACGATGTCCGGTTCGGAGGTAAAAAAGCGGTTTTCATGGGTATCTACGTACTACCGAATGCCAACGCGCTCGATGTCATCAAAGAAATCCGCCGCGATTTCCCTAAGCTTGAAGCCCAGTTGCCCGGCGCGATCAAAGCCAATATTTCCTATGACTCCACGCTGTACATCAACGATTCAATCCACGAAGTCATCAAAACTCTGGCTGAAACAATCCTGATTGTGATTATTGTCATATACCTTTTTATCGGATCGTTGCGCTCCGTGTTGGTGCCTGTGGTGGCCATTCCCTTGTCATTGGTGGGTGCCTGTTTCTTGATGATGCTTTTTGGTTTTACAATCAACTTACTCACACTCCTCGCGATTGTATTGGCCGTGGGGATTGTGGTGGACGACGCCATTGTCATGCTGGAGAACGTTGAACGACACGTGCAACTTGGTTTGTCTCCGTTTGACGCTGCCATTGTTGGAGCACGCGAACTGGTTGCCCCCACAATAGCCATGACAATCACTTTGGCAGTGGTGTATGCGCCCATCGGTCTGCAAGGCGGATTGACGGGAACGTTGTTCCGCGAGTTTGCGTTCACGCTCGCAGGGGCGGTCTTGATCTCCGGTATCGTGGCGTTGACGTTATCACCCATGATGTCCTCGAAGCTCCTGCGCAAAGCTTCAGAAGAAAAGAAATTACAAAAGTTCTTAAATGGATTGTTTGATAAACTACGCCGTTCATACCGTCGAAGGCTTGAAGGGATCCTCTCCTATTCTCCCGTGACTCTTACCCTTTCGGTATTGGTGATGTTTCTCATTGTCCCGTTCTGGATGATGTCGATGAAAGAACTCGCCCCCATTGAAGATCAAGGGGTTGTCTTTGGATTTATCCAAGCCCCGCCCGACGCGTCGTTGGACCACACGTCGATGTACGCAAACAAAATCGAAGAGACATGGCGAAGTTTTCCGGAGGTGGATCAGACGTTCATGTTGTTGAACGCAAACGGCGGGTTTGCCGGGATGATTGTCAAACCATGGAGCGAACGTAAACGTACCACCATGCAGATCCAACAGGAAGCATTCGGGAAGTTTGCACCATTGGCAGGGGTTCAATTGATTCCTCTCGTCCCACCACCTTTACCGGGCGGGAGTGATTTTCCGGTGGAGTTTATCATTACGTCTACGGGTGAACCCACCCAGTTATTGAGCATCTCGCGTGAGTTGGTCGCGAAAGCATATGCGGCAGGTAAATTTATGTATGTCGATGCCGATTTAAAATATGACCTGCCTCAGACCGAAGTGGTGCTTGATCGCGATAAAGTGGCGTCACTCGGCCTGAGCATGCAGCAAGTCAGCGTTGACCTCAGCGCTTTATTGGGAGGTGATTACGTCAACCGTTTCAGCATAGACGGCCGCAGTTACAAAGTGATTCCCCAAGCAAAAAGATCAAATCGTTTAAACCCCGACCAGTTGAAAGATCTGCATGTAACTGGACCGGGTGGTCAGAGCATTCCGCTTTCAAGTATTGCCACTTTGAAGGAAACGGTGGAACCACGGCAGTTAAATCGATTTCAACAACTCAACTCGGTAAAAATTCAAGCCCAGCCAGCACCAGGCGTTTCGCTCGACCAAGCTCTGGCGTTTTTTGAAAAGGAAGCAGAAAAAATTCTGCCGCCGGGTTTTAATAAAGATTACGCTGGGGAATCACGGCAGCTGCGGGTCGAAGGCAATACGTTGATTTATACCCTTCTGCTCGCGGGTGTTTTAATTTATCTCGTCCTCGCTTCTCAATTCGAAAGTTTCAGGGATCCCTTTATCATTTTGTTGGGGTCGGTCCCATTGGCACTTACCGGGGCGTTGTTGTTTGTTTTCCTGGGTGTGAAGAGCACTTCGATCAATATCTACACTCAAGTGGGGTTAATCACTTTGGTCGGGTTGGTTTCCAAAAACGGAATTTTAATCGTTGAGTTCGCCAACTCGCTGATGGAAACAGGAATGAATAAACGCGAAGCTGTCATTGAAGCAGCCGCGACTCGGTTGCGTCCGGTTCTGATGACCACGGTCGCCACCGTCGTGGGCCATCTCCCTTTGTGTTTTGTCACCGGCGCGGGCGCGGCCGCTCGTAACAACATCGGGGTCGTGCTGGTCACCGGAATGAGTATAGGCACGGTCTTTACCCTTTTTGTTGTGCCTGCAATTTACCTCGTCATTGCCCGCAACCAACGCAAACCGCATAACGAGGTTTGAATTTGAAATAGCACGATCTTGTCTGGCTCTTTTTGGGGGCCAAACAGGATTGTCTTTCCTACGCTCGCGGCCCGTCAAAAAGGGGGGTCCGCTACTAAATAATTTTTTGGATGAAGGCGTTCATTGCGTCACGCTGAGATTCCATTGACTCGACGAGTTTGAACTGCGCGCGGGCACGGTCCAAATTCTGATTGCGCCTGTGGATTTTAAAATACGTATCGCCTAAAAGATGGTCCGTCAGGAATCTTATGCCGACCTCTAATGTGATCAGAATTCCTCCAAACGCGAGGTGCTCTTTTTCGCTTTTGTTGAGCATGTCCGATGTGGACTCCAGAAACCCTCTCGCGATCGCTTCAAACATGGGCATCTGCATATTGACCTTTGAAAGGTCGGCTTCATCTTCCTGGGCAGGATTCGTCGCCGTGCGCATCATGTCGCCAAAATCGTAAAGCGTAAGGCCGGGCATCACCGTATCGAGATCAAGGACGCACACCCCTTTGCCCGTATTGTTATCGAGCATGACGTTATTTATTTTTGTGTCATTGTGCGTGACGCGTTCAGGAATATCACCCTTGGCATGAAGGTTAAGGAGCACCTCAGTGACGGCTTTGTGTTTAAGACAAAATTCAATTTCCTTTTTGACCGATTTAGCGCGATCACAGACATCATTTTCGACAGCCGATAAAAGGGTTGCGAACCTCTTCGGAGTATTATGAAAATCCGGGATCGTTTCGTGGAGCCTTGGTTTGGGCAAGTCGACTAGAAGTTTTTGAAAATGCCCGAACGCTTTTGCAGCTTCAAAGGCCATCTCTTCGGTCTCGATGATATCAAAAGTGCGAGCACGCTCGATGTATACAAAGACGCGCCAAAAATTTTCGGCACCATCGTTATAATATTGCTGTCCATCTCGCGTAGGAATTAAGGACAACACCTTGCGACTAAAATCCGACTCGTCCGAGGAGATAAGTTTGACCCGGATGTGCTCCAAAATCCGCACCATGTTGTGCATGAGTTTGGCGGGTTCTTTAAAAACATGATTGTTAATCCGTTGAATGACGTATTTGACCGGGGTTCCGCCTTGGTTGTAAGTGGCAACATAGGTATCGTGGATGTGACCACTGCTGAAGAGCTCCGCGCCGGTGAGTTCTCCGTAGAGCTGAAATTTCTGAGTAATGAGTAAAATATTGTTGAACATCATTAGCTCCACAATTTTTCCGGATATACCCCCGCTTGCACCAAAGCCCTAATGCTTTCAACGACAGCGGCCTTGTCTTCTTTGTACGTCACTCCAAACCAACTATCCCGGCTGCTCAACACTTTGACGTTTGCCACTTTTTGGTTAACCAGATGGTTCACAGCCATGGGAATGTAAAATTCGGATTTGAGGTCCTGTCCCTTTTCATCAAGGAACCGCGCGAAAAGGTTTTTCAACTGTGGATAAAGTGCAGGCGTAAATCCCCACATGTTCATCGAAACCAACTCATTACCGGTCAGGGGCTGGTCATTCCCTTCAGCATCACGGAACTTGGCTCCGTCCCCCGATTTCTCAATCGAGGTGATTTCAGTCACACTGCGTAAGAATCGTGAGGCATCGGTCTGACACAACCCGCGCGCGACGGTTCCGTGTTCAGATAATGTCTTGCGAAGTTCGAATCCAACCATGGAGTAATCTGGCTTGTCTAACGAAACCCCACTGAGATAGGTAGATATTTCCTGAAATGAATCCCGCCCATAAAAATCATCTGCATTGATCGCAGCGAAAGGTTCAGCAACCACACCTTCGGTAACGAGAATCGCCTGACCTGTTCCCCAGGGTTTTGTCCGAGATTCGGGGAATGTAAACGTGGCGGGTACGTTATTAAGCTCCTGGTACGCATAAGCAACTGTCACTCGTTCAGCAAACCGGTCACCGATAAACTTTTTGAATGGCTCTTCGATATCTTTGCGGATCACGAATACAATTTTGCCAAAACCAGCTTTGATCGCATCGTAAATTGAATAATCAATGATAATTTCGCCAGAAGGGCCTACAGGGTCGATTTGTTTGAGGCCCCCGTATCGGCTACCCATTCCAGCCGCGAGGACTACTAATGTCGGTTTACTCATAAGAACCGTTGACTATGCCTTCCTCCGCGAAACTGGGGAAGAAAAAGTTAATGGCCCACTACCAGTGAAATGCAGGCCCATTTTCCTCCTGTCATCATTGCGCTTACAACACGATCGAGGCGACTTCACCGATTCGTCACGAAGATGTCATCCGACAGTTGAACCAAGGGAGTATCTTCATCCACAGTGATTAATTTCAGCCAGTGAAATTGTCATTTATTAATCATGTTCCTGTTAAAGCATGCATAACTACCGTAAATAACGGCTGGTACGATGTTTGCTAAATGGGGGCATGACAGAAGTTTTAACAAACGTGTGCTCATCCCTCACAGGGAGCATTTACCTGTCGAAAAAGTCCACCAATGATGGTAACAACAGAACCGATGATTACTCTAACTCCCCTTACTTCAGCCGATCCGCAATGGGATCGACTTTCTGCGGAAATAACCCCTCGTCTTCCAAACCACATTTCTAGAGAGGAACTCGTAGCGCACTTGTCGTTCATGCCCGGGCACTACTGGAACCATGCTGAAGAGGGAGAAATTATCTGGCACCTCGAAGCCATTCACGATTTTTTTAAGTTGGTCTCGGCTGAAGACGGTGACCCAAGCAAGCCCATTGTCAGGTTACGCCATTTCCCTTTACGGGGATTTAGCGAAATTATTGTGTGCACCTGGAACCGCCAAGGACTCTTCGCTAAAATCACAGGGGCACTCGCAGCGGCTGGCGCTAACATCACTGAGGCTCACGCCTACACCCGCCAAGACAACGTCGTCATGGATTATTTTAAGGTAGTTTCCAAAATAGGTGGAGGCGCTGTAAACGATATAATAGTTGAAGGGGTCATCACATACCTCCGCGATTGTTTATCCCCTTTAAACCCACTTGATTTGAGGCAGGTCATTAAAATTTCCCACGCCAAACCTGAGGTTCCGCTCGAAAAAGAAGAGCCTATTGTGTTGTGGGACGCTTATTCCGGAGACGAATACACACAATTGCATGTCGAAACCTACGATTATATGGGGCTTTTGTACGAGGTTTCGCTTGAACTCGCCGATGCAGATTTAAAAATTCACATGGCCAACGTGTGCACAAAAAACAACTGGGCCATGGATGATTTCCTCATCACCGACATGTTCAATCGCAAGGTAACGGATGCTGATCGTCTAAACGAAGTTAAAAATAGATTGATGCGGCGTCTGGGTATTTTTGAATAATTCACAACGCCAACATCTGAGGTGAATCCTATTGTGAGCTGGGGGAATCTTCTTTGCGATTCCCCTTAGACACGTTGTGTCCCCTGTACCCAAATGCGCATCGCTCACGCAAGATGGGTCGACGGAGAACATCGACCAAATGCATCTCAACCTAACGCGGTTCGGGATCCAACTAGGTATTCGCGGGTTCTGCGACCTGTGAAACCGCGGCTTTCGGACGTTCCCGAAGGACAGCGACGGGACATGGCGCATCGTATTGGTAAGTCGGATCTTGTTCCTGTTTTTTCAGGATTCCAAGGATTTCTTTCCAAGTGGGTACAAGCCCATGGGTAATCGGAGGCAGATCGTGTTTAATCGCTTTATGGAGTTTCCCAAGATTGTAACAGGGAACGGCCGCGTACATATGATGTTCAATATGATAATTCATGTGCCAGTACAGAAACTGAAAAACCGGGTTGAGTGTGAATGTCCGGCAACATTTACGAAAATCAGGTACTGCGTCACGCATGCCCACATGTTGCGTGTTGTTACAGAACCAAAATAACCAACCGCCGTACCATTGATTTGCTGAAACCAAAACGGGTAGCAACCACCACCCCTTAATGATCGAAATAACCAGAATAATCAAATGCCCAATAAGCATTGTCCTCGCCCAATAGATGGGAAGCTTTTGGTTCTCAGGGTCTGATGTTGGAAACAATCGGTTTTCCCACTCGCCCTGGAATTGACCACGCGCGGTCTTAATCGTATTTCCAATATGATGATAGGCCCAAATAGGATTGATGATCCCCTGTTTGAACATGTGTGCCAGCATAAGTTTAATGGGCACGGTAACTTCTAGATCATCCGGCTGGTGCAAAGTGTAACGGTGGTGCCGCAGGTGGCTTGATTCAAACGTCCGAAAATTGATCCACCCAAAAAAGGAAAGTACGCGAACAAAAAAAGCGTTCAACCATTGCGATTTGAAAACGGTGTTATGACAAAGTTCATGAACACCATTGATCATAAAAGCGCAAACCATTCCATGAAGAAAAGTCAGGCCCACGGTCGCCAAAGGATTCCAGTGGCCGAACGAATATAATGCAAGACCCATGGTTGTGCCCATCGTTGCTAGCCATCCAAAGGTCTGCAAAAACCCTCGTAAATCACTGCGTTGGTGCATCTTTTTGAGGGTCGTTGAATCGATCTTGGTTCTGTACCAAGCAATGGCTCGGCCGCCTTTGCTTTCCAACTCGATTTCCTCGCGCATCTTGGCTGTTTCTTCACTCATAATGCCAAACAATACACCCATAACGCCAACTCTGCGTTACCTCTTGTATTACAATACGTTCTCAAACATCGTAGCACAGACAGTCTTATCTGTACCACAAATGAGCACAGACAGTCTTATCTGTACCACAAATGAGCACAGACAGGATTGTCTGCGCCACACTAGCACACGGTACTGCCGGGTTTATTTTGTTGTTCCAAGCCATTGCATGAACGTTGGAATCCCGATACGATTTCAAACATGGCCGACCGAATTGAGATCGATTTTAAGGCGTTGGGGTATCCCGAAACTCCTCGACTGGGCAGGTACGATTATCGAGAAGCCAAAGTAGGGCTGAGTTCCCATGATCACACCAATGTCATAGAGATTTGTTACCTCGCCAAAGGTCGCCAGATGTACCGGGTCAAGGACACTGATTATGTTTTGTCAGGGAACGAAATCTTTATTACTTTCCCAGGGGAAACTCACAGTACGGGTGGCGCTCCTCAGGAAAAAGGCATTCTTTACTGGTTCCATGTCGCCATTCCTAAAAAAGGGGGGCGCTTTCTTAATTGTAGTCCCGATCTGAGTGCAAGTCTGATCGAGCACCTTCTTAAACTGCCTAACCGCCACTTCGCCGGTGTCCCCTCAATGCGCGTTGATTTGGATGAGATGATTTCAGCCTCTTCTCGTGTGTCGGACCCATTGCAAAGAATTTATCTCCAAAACCGATTTCTGGATTTTATTTTAAAAATTATTGAGTGTTCCGGTAAACAACCACGTTCCACTGTCACACCTCAAATAAGTACGCTTCTTAGGTACATCGAATCAAACGTCCACCAATCGCTACCCTTGGGTTCGTTAGCGGCGCGGCTGGGGCTTTCGTTGCCACGCTTTAAGGCCCGATTTAAAAGTGAGGTGGGCATTCCTCCAGCTGAGTATGTGCTCAGGTGTAAGGTCAGCGAAGCAAAGAAAAGACTACTCGCCCCCCGATCCACGGTTCTTGATGTCGCTCTCGACCTCAACTTCTCCTCTTCCCAATATTTTGCGACTGTCTTCAGACGTTATACGGGTCAAACAGCATCAACTTTTAGAAGGGCCATGGCGCGCTCCGGGCCATGAGACGCAGCCTAAATAGGGCTTGTGTTATTGTTCGACGTTCAGCCGTTTTCTAAGAACAATAAGCTCAGAATCGAACTCGAGCTTCCGCATTTCAAGTTTTCGAAGCTTCAAGGTTTCCCTTTGCAACTTGAGGTTTGCATGTGAAATGTATTCGGTTGTCTCCGTGCGCTGTGACGCGTTTTCTTTCATCAAATGAAGGAGTTCCTTGTGCCGCGCGTCCAATTTAGTCTGATCCCAGCCTTCGTATTTGTTTTCGTCAAATTTGACCTCAGGAGCTTGAGCAGGCTTTTGTGTGGCGGAGGGCGGTGGTGCTGTGGCTGCCGGTTGATGCGTAGGATCCTGATGTACAGTGCTGGGTTGGACAAATGAAGGGGCGTCCGAAATGCTGGGCCCCGTTGAATTGTCCGCTTTGGGTACAATAATTTTCCCCTGACATTGCGGGCAAGCAATGCGCATTCCGCTACCCGCTTCGTCAATGACAAGGCTTTTCCCGCAAACAGGGCAATCAAATACAATATCTTCGCTCACTTTGGTACTTTCTTACGCTTTCAAGGTTTCAACGTTATAAATGAGCTGCGACAGATCATCAATGGTAATTTCTGTGAGCCGGGTAACCACTCTATCCGCTTGGCCTAAATAGGCGGCGGGATGCGTCGTCGCAACCCCTAGGCACGCCATGCCCGCCTTTTTAGCGGCTTCAATCCCGACTATCGCATCCTCAATCACTACGCACTTGGAGGGGCTATACGAAAGTCTCTCAGCCGCCGCTAGAAAGACGTCAGGTTCGGGTTTCCCTCTCTGCACATCTTCACTGGCAAGGATCGCTTGGAAATACTGATTTATGCCGGTCGCCTGCAAAATCAAATCAATGTTTTTTCGCTCTGTCGAGGAGGCCACAGCCATGGGCACCCCTCTTTTATGCGCCGCTAAGACCAGCGCGTGTACCCCAGGGAGCAGCACGATTTTTCCTGCACACAACTCCCGAAATATTTCCTCTTTCCGGTTCGACATCCGCCAACTTTCTTCCTGTGTCGCATGAGGGAACAGATAGGTCGGAATGATGTTCACGTTCCGCATCCCAAAGGTCTTTTTGAAAAAACCTTCAGGTAACGTGACTTCATATTCCTTGGCCCAGATGTTCCAACTTCCTTCATGGAACGCTGACGAATCTACAATGACGCCATCCAAATCAAAAATAATCGCAAATGGTTCTTGGCTATCAGACATGAGCCACTTCCCGCATTTGGTTTACCTGTGCGTTATCAAGCTCTGTGCGTCCGGCCCATGTGATCAATCTTAGCTCGTGCTTTTGGGTCAAGCTCGGATGGAAGGGTATAATCCTGACATTAAACCAATAACTCCCACTCTCGAGAGTTTTAACGATTCCCTTGTACAAATAGACTCCGTTCCCTTCATCGGTCACAAGGGTCAGCGGTGCTGCGATATGTAATTTTTTCCCTGTCGTTTCCGCAACGTACGCTTCTACAGCCACATTCCCGGGCGCAAGTGACCCAAGTGATATCCGCGCTTCAACTGTAAACTCTTCGCCCACTTGAAACTGCGGTTGCGTCGGATTCCATCCAACAGAAACGACCTTAACGGCATTCCATTGATTCCGGATTTCCTGTTTCCACTGCGCCAACTCCCGCGCGCTGGCGAAGTTGTTCTCACGGATCCGTCCGTTGCCTTGAAAGGCAGGCATGTAAAGGCGTCCTGCGTATTCTTGCACCATGCGAAACGTGCTGAACTTAGGCGAAATCGTGGCCATGGATTCTTTCATCACCGCGATCCATTTGCGTGGAAGTCCGCGTTCATCGCGTTCGTAATAGCGTGGGATGATTTCCTGCTCGATAATGGTGTACAGAGCGTTCGCGTCAAATTCATCCTGGGTTGCAGGATTTGAAGCGATAATATCGGGGTTAATAGCGTAACCGTTTTTGCCATTATAACCTTCGCACCACCAACCATCCAGAATACTACAATTGACCCCACCGTTGGGCGGACATTTTTCTCCACTTGTTCCGCTGGCTTCAAGCGGGCGAGTTGGTGTGTTTAACCAGACGTCAACACCAGAGACAAGGTACCGCGCCAAGTCGATGTCGTAATCCTCAACAAAGATAATTTTGTTCCGAAGTTCCGGCGTATCGCTTGCCTTGTACACTTGTTGGAGGAATCGTTTTCCCGGTTCGTCAGCAGGATGTGCTTTTCCAGCAAAAACAAATTGAATCGGCCGTTCTGTATTGCCCAGCATGGCTTTAAGGCGATCCAGATGTTTTAATAATAACGTCGCCCGTTTGTATGTCGCAAAACGTCTGGCAAATCCCACGGTCAACACGTTCGGGTTCAGAAGCTTTTGTGCGTCCGAAATGCTTTGCGGCGATTCTTCTTCGCGCAAACGTTGACGTTGCACGCGATGGCGAACGCGCTCAATCAATTTTGCTTTCCGTTTCTGGTGCGTGTCCCAGATTTCTTCGTCGGGGATGGTATAAACTTTTTTCCAGACTTCTTCGTCCTGAACGTTATCTTCCCAGACAGCTCCCATGTATTTCTCTAAAAGAACCCGGAACTCCGGACACATCCATGTTTGGGTGTGAATTCCATTGGTGATGCTTGTAATAGGAATTTCATGCGTCGGAACGTTAGGCCATACACATTGCCACATTTCACGCGATACATCTCCGTGCAGCGCACTCACTCCATTTGCATAACGTGAAAGACGAAGTCCAAGTATCGTCATGCTAAAGGGATCACTGTCCTTCCCCTCCCATGGTCGACCAATCCGCAGAAGCTCGTCAAATGTGATCCCAAGTTCGCGCACAAACTCACCAAAATAAGTGCGGAGCAGGTCGAGCGAGAACGCATCATTTCCGGCAGCCACAGGTGTGTGCGTGGTAAAAATGCTTGAACTCGCCACCACTTGCAGCGCTTCGTGAAAGTTCAGGTTGCTATTCTTGTGGAGCATCCGTATGCGCTCAAGGCCTAGGAACGCTGCGTGCCCTTCGTTCATGTGGAAAACTTTTGGCGTGTGCCCGACGGCGTGCAGGGCTCGCACTCCACCTATGCCCAATACAATTTCCTGTTTGATCCGCATTTCATGATCACCGCCGTACAATTGACGAGTGATGCGTCTGTCGTCCGCCGAGTTTTCTTCAACGTCGGTGTCGAGTAGATAAATTTTAATGAGTCCAACAGTGGCCGCCCACACTTTGACAGTCACAGAACGCCCTGGGAGTTCGACGCGGACTTTGAGCGGTATTGAGCTGTTAGGCGCGAGCACTTCCGAGACAGGAAGTTCACTGAAATCCCACAACACAGATTCGCTTTCCTGCCAGCCATCTTTGTTAATGCGCTGTTTGAAATAACCGACGCGGTACATCAACCCACAGGCTATGAAAGGAAGTCCTAAATCAGACGCTGATTTGCAATGGTCCCCAGCAAGAATGCCCAAGCCACCCGAATATATGGGGAGCGCTTCGTGAACCCCGAACTCAGCAGAAAAATACGCCACTTGGAAATCCTGCGCTTGGTTCCCGTAGGTCTTCTGAAACCAACGGTCAGGCTTATTTTTATAATCCTTTAATCGTTGGGCCAATTGCTCCGAACGTTGTACAAAATTTTCATTTTCGGACGCGGCTATCAACCGAGCTTGGCTCACATTCCGCAACAACTTGACGGGGTTATGATGCACGGCAACCCATAATTCCGGATCAATTTCGCGGAATAAAACACTCGCCTCAGGAGTCCAACACCACCACAGATTATAGGCCAACTCACGAAGGGGTTCGAGGCGAGGCGGCAGTTTGGGAACAACGGCAAATGTAAGGGTGGATTTCATACGACTCCTGTCTTTCAATGATTATGGGGCCTGCGCAAGCCAAAAAAGCCGTCTTAAATTGCAAAAATGTCTCCAAGCGGGCGACGATTATTGGTCGTGCACAAGGAATGTCATCTGTAACTTGCTCTTCGTGAACACGCAGGTAAAGTCATCAGGGAATCCGCGGGAATGGTTGCGCTCACCTATGTGAATGGTGCAGACTTCCGCTTCTTTTTTAGGAGCGAACTTGTAACGGATGGCAAAGGATCCCACTTTTGCAGATGCCGCTGACAATGAATAAAACACTTCACGCAACATTGAAAAGTTCTGCACCATGACCGGTGACTTCGCTGTGAGCTCCCCGTCAAAGTTTGGACGCTTTGCCCCGCCTAGAAACATCCGGGCACGGTTCCCACTCATTTGAAGGAGGATTTTTTGTTCCTTGTTCTTATTATAGAGAATCATTCGAAACTCCTCAGGCCCATCAAAAGTAACGTACCCTGTCACTTTGTCCTCATCTGCATTGGCGGATGACTGAGTGCTCACGCGCAAATAAGTCCAGGAATCGTCGGGCTCAGGAAAGGTTCCTGCTTCTGACTCGCCACCCACCTGCTCGACGGTGTGGCTTTCTTCAATAATAACTTTCTGCCCTTTTCTAGCTTTTTTGGAAGAGACTGTCTTCTCAACGTCGGGCACTTCTTCAACCAAAGGTTCTTCAATTCTCATTCGAGCTGCTTTGCTCGGTTTGATCTGAGGAGCTTCTTCCATCTCATCCCTAGCCACAGCCGCCGGACGCCGCACAACCCCCGTCTTCTTTTGCTCGTACCAATCAGGGCTTTCACATCCTGTGATGAGGATTGCACATAAGATTAAATATCCAGCGATTTTTTTCATGGGTTACGGCTCAGTAGTTAGGCGGTTTAACCCCCGATGTCAAACGGCGATTGGTGCTCCCCGGAAACCATTCACTCTTCCTCCCAAAACCCAGCCCTCCGTTTAAAGCGCCATCCAACCCTATCCCCGCCCCCATGGCATTGCCACCCCCTGTTTAGGTCCAAATTTTGGCATACACAGACCCTATCTGTGTTCCAGCGGGGAATAGACAATCCTGTC
>JAWXCD010000042.1:0-14450 GCA_034440535.1 Verrucomicrobiota bacterium
CAAAGGGATTCCGCCACAAAGCCCAGGGTTGCAAAGCTACCCTGGGTATGCGGAGAAACCGCACAACCCCAAAGGGGTTGCGTCTCAATTTAAATGAATGGATGCCCGCGCGAGTTCTCAAGACGAATACCAGAGGGATTCCTCCCCAATCTTAGAGTTGCCGAGCTACCCCAATGTAGACGGTCAAACTTTGCATCCGATTCCATACAAGTTACTAGATTTATGACGGCCTACACTAAGGAAATAAGCCGCGCCGTGATTTTGCTTCGCTGACTTTGTTAATTCCGATTGATAAGGCGGCTAGGCGCATGGGAATACGATCTTTCTTAGAAAGCGCTACGGTTTGGACGAAGGCATTTTCTAGGATGCGGAAAAGTTTATCTGCCACTTCGGACTCGTTCCAAAAGAAACTTTGCAAGTCTTGAACCCACTCGAAATATGAGACAATCACACCACCGGAGTTGCAAAGAATATCGGGAATAATGAAAAGTTCGTTCCATCGTTCGTTGAGGATTGCGTCAGCGTCCGGGGTGGTCGGGCCGTTTGCAGCTTCAGCAAGAATGCGACAGTTGATTTTTGCGGCATTTTTGGAAGTGATCTGGCGTTCCATGGCCGCGGGTACGAGAACGTCGCAGGGGATTTCGAGCAAGTCCTCGTTTGAAACGTAAGTTCCGCCGGGGAATCCGTTAATCACTTTGTTATGCTTCACAAACTCTTCAAGTTCTTTCAAGTTGATCCCAGTTTCGTTATATACGCCTCCCGAGACATCACTAATGGCAATGACTTTTGCGCCATACTTTGCAAGTGAATGGGCTGTAACACTTCCCACATTACCGAACCCTTGAATGACGACCCTTGCGCCCACAAGTTCAAATTTCAACACGTCCGCGGCACGGCTAACCAAATAAGCTACGCCATGACCCGTGGCTTCTCGGCGTCCGACCGAACCGCCGATGCAAAGAGGTTTCCCCGTGACAATCCCCGGAACGGCTTCGCCCATGTGCATGGAATAGGTATCCATCATCCACGCCATAGTCTGTTCATTTGTGCCCATATCAGGAGCCATGACGTCCTTTTGAGGCCCGATAAAGGGAATCATTTCCTGGGTGTAGCGGCGGGTAAGGCGTTCCAGTTCGCGAAGAGAAAGTTTTGAAGGATCGACCGCCACCCCGCCTTTTGCGCCGCCGTAAGGTAAACCCACGAGCGCACATTTCCAGCTCATCCACATAGCAAGTGCAGCCACTTCGCCAATGGTCACATCCTGATGAAATCGCAGACCGCCCTTTGTTGGTCCGAGTGTTAAATGATGTTGAACGCGGTACCCAGGAAAAATTCGAGTGGTACCATCGTCCATGTTTACCGGGATTGAAACAGCCAATGCGCGTTTGGGATATTTCAACCGACCCCGCATGTCATGGGGAATCTGAAGATGATCCGCCGCAGCATCAAACTGGCGGCAAGCCATATCAAAAATGGGACTTTGGTAAAGGTCCATGCCCGTGGTTATTCTTGGTTTTCTGCGATTTGAGAAGCGAGTTGAACTAGTAATCGAACGCCGAAGCCCGTGGCACCTTTTGCAAGGTAAGGAAACTCTCGCGTTGTCCAAGCGACCCCTGCGATATCGAGATGCGCCCAAGGAATTTTCTCTGCCCAGTTTTCAAGGAAAGCAGCTGCTGTAATAGCGCCGCCGTAACGTCCGCCTAAGTTTTTAACAAGAGCGACGTCGCTCTTAATCTGTTCCTGATACTCAGGTCCAAGAGGCATATGCCACACTGCCTCGCCTGTGAGATCGGCGGCATCTTTGACATCCTTTAAAAAGTCGTCGTTGTTGCTAAAAAGTCCCGCCTTGTATTCGCCGAGTGCAACGATACAAGCCCCGGTTAATGTCGCTAAATCGATCATTGCAGCAGGCTTGTATTTTATACGTGCGTAAGCAAGCGCATCGGCCAATACAATCCGACCCTCGGCATCGGTGCTCAAAACCTCGATTGTTTTTTTATCGTAAGTAGAAACGATATCACCCGGCCGATAGGCATCAGGCCCCGGCATATTTTCGGCACAAGCAATCAATGCGACGACATTGATCGGAAGGTTTAACGCAGCAATTGCTTGAATAGCCGCGAGGACAGCCACGCCTCCCATTTTATCGAATTTCATTTCTTCCATTTTATCGGAAGGCTTAATTGAGATACCACCGGAGTCGAAGGTGATCGCTTTACCCACAAGCGCCAAAGGTTTATCGGACTTTGAAGAGGCCCCTTGATATTCGAGGACGATTAACCTCGGCTCACGTGCGCTTCCTTTACCCACAGCAATGATCCCATCAAACCCGTTCTTCACGAGACCTGTCTGATCAAAGATAGTCGCTTTTAATTTGTATTCTTTGGCAATACCCATCGCGCGTTCAGCGAGAGCCTCGGGGTACATCACGTTTCCAGGTTGGTTCCCAATCGCGCGGGCCAAGTTGACAGCCTCAGAAATAATTTGGCCTGTCTTCATTTGGCGGCGGGCTTTTTCGACAGTGGTTTTTGGGACGACAATCTGAATTTCGTCGATCTCAGGTTCGCCAAGTTTTTTTTCTTTAAAATCTTTGAACTCGTAAAGCCCGATAGTGATCCCCTCAACCACGCAGGGGATGTAGCCCACATAAGAGCTCATGTCGATCGTCACCCTTTGAGCAGCCGTCTTGCGCAGAAGCCGAGCGGCTGTGCCTGCGGCTTTACGGAATTGCTCGGGCTTTATCGTGCTCATTTCGCCAAGGCCCACATAAAGATGTTTATGGCCGGACGCGCGAAGGAGGATTGTGGAATTCAAGGCACCCTTAAATTCTTGGAGTGAAATTCCGTGTAATTCCTTGACTGGAGCAACTTTGTCAAACTCCGGGATGAAATGAATTGTTGCGTCGCTTCGAGGAATCTTCTGGGCAGGATGAATCGAAAAAATCATAGTTCTCTTTATAAGATAAAACGGTTAGGACGCAAGCGGCTTGTGTTTTGATGATTCTTGTGGCATCAGTATCGGGCTATGCCATTTGATATTAAGAGCCTTGTCTCCCAACGTTTAGGTGAAAACTACGATCTGCATCATCAATATGTGAACCAGACACTCGTTGATGTGCAACGGACCATTGGATTTGATAAAGTTTATTCGAAAGCTAAGGGTGCGTATCTTTTCGACCAGCAGGGGAATCAGTATCTGGACTTCCTGAGTGGCTACAGCGTTTTTAATATAGGGCGGAATCATCCGGTCCTCCAGCAAACGATTCGAGACGTCCTAGAAATGGACCTGCCCAACATGGTCCAAATGGATTGTGCGCTTCTCAGCGGATTGCTTGCCGAAGCACTTGTGAAACGGTCGCCTAAACATATTGAGGCCGTGTTTTTCTGTAACTCAGGAACAGAAGCCAATGAAGGCGCCTTTAAGTTTGCTCGATGCGCGACAGGCCGCCCACGCTTGCTTTCGTTAGAACATTGTTATCATGGGTTAAGTTATGGATCCCTTTCAGCCACTGCTAACAAGAATTTCCAAGAAGGTTTTGGACCGTTCCTCCCCGGTTTTTCCTCCGTGCCTTATGGGGATCTAGAAACGCTGGAAAACGAATTGAAGAAAAAAGACGTGGCCGCATTTATCGTCGAACCGGTTCAGGGCAAGGGCGTTTATTATCCAAAGGACGATTACTTTCAAAAAGCCCTCCAGCTTTGTCGTAAATACGGGACACTCTGGATTTCTGATGAAGTTCAAACCGGTATGGGCCGAACCGGAAAATATTATGGATTCCAACACTGGGATCTTGAACCCGATATTATTACAATGGCAAAGGCCTTGAGCGGGGGGTATGTGCCCTGCGCCGCGATCCTGACCCGACGATCCATTTACCAGAAAACGTTTAGTCGCCTCGACCGATGCGTCGTTCACTCAACGACCTTTGGGCGTAACAACCTAGCAATGGCATGCGGGTTAGCCACACTGGACGTCATCGATAAAGAAGGTTTGGTTGAAAACTGTGCGCGCATGGGTGATTTGCTTGTTCAAAAAGTGAATGATCTCCGAGCCAAACACGAGTACCTAGGTGAAGTGCGTGGAAAAGGGCTCATGATTGGTATTGATTTTATCGAGCCCAAATCTTTCTTGATGAAACAAGGTTGGAAGTTTATTCACACCTTGGATCAAGGGTTGTTCGCCCAGATGATTGTGACTTGTCTCATTTCAAAACACCGGATTTTGTCTCAGGTGGCCTCTCACAATTCAGACACACTCAAAATCCTGCCGCCGTTAATCATCACGGAAAAAGAAGTCGATTATTTTGTCTCTGCGCTGGACGACGTTTTGACCGAGTGCAGGAAGTTCCCAGGACCCATGTGGGAACTGGCGAAAAATTTCCTAGGTAAAGCCAAGCAGAATAAGGAACAAAAAAACGAGAATTTGGCTTCAGTATATGTCGGCAGTAATGCGGGAAGAATTTGACGACGAGGAAACCGTCAGGCTTTAATTTCAAAACTTGACCGTTACCGTTTCGTCATTGTCCGGCGGCAAATAACCAATGCTATCAAACCGATGTTGTATCTGCTTGGCTCGGTCCGCGCTTAATCCTGCCTCTTTAGCATATCTGCCCCATTGACTCAGAGCTTCAGTTACTTGGCTCTCAACGGTTAAAGCTTCATCGTTGGGTATACCTACGGCATCGCCAAATTCTCTAGCATCTTCGATTCTAATATTCGAAAACTTGCCCCTAACCGACATTTCATGAGTCCCTATTGCCCGACCCGCTGGCGTAAGGTCGTAGGCTGGCGCAAGTCTCCATCCATCATTTGCGGTGAAAAGAAATGACGTGTTCTTAGCGTGGTCATCATAATTGGATGCCAAGATGTTATAGACAAGCCTCCTATACACTTCCGTCTTATCCTGTTGTGGATTGCTACTAATTTGCTGTGTGACATTCAAAAGATCCTCGTAACTAATAATCCTTGCGAAAAAGTCTTTATGAACCATTCCTGATAAGGTGTGAACATGCACACGATTCCCATCAGCGAGTCGATCAAACCTCTTAATACCAAAGGCAAAACGATCTTCCCCGTCAATTTCGCTAAAATGGAACACTTTGGTTTGAGGCACAGTTAGACCCGCGCCCTTGGCCATGAGCATCATGGCATGTTCGATTTTGCCGTACTCCTGCTGTGGTTTCATATCGAGCTTAATAATCCAAGATGCATAGCCCTTCGGTAACATCCCTGCTCCCGCAATAATCGAATCATCTTTAATCCCGACAACAATTTTTGGCCTTTGTCCACCCGCTGAACCTGCCATTTCGTACAGGGCTTTGCCGACTTTATCGGGTTTACCTTCCACAATCGCTATGGCGTCACGATGAGTCTTAATCGCGTCTAAAGCGATTAACTCGGAACCAGTAAAGCCAGTATCGGGCTCATAGGATATTGCCCCGATTGCGCGTGGGCCAATCATGCATAACAAAGTAAATACAGAAATCTCATGTAATTTAACGCCTTCGTTCTCCAGTTTCCTACTCAAGATATTCATGCCCCATGAGTCAGGCAGGGAGTCGTAAAATAGCCCCGGCAGACCGTGGAATGCGCTGAAATTGTGTGTGTGAAGACCTAAGCGAAGGGGCAAATGAATGGGTGACAATTCCAACCCACTTTTAATAAATTCCTGATCGTACTCGAAATATATGTGGTTCGTGACCCCAAGGGTGCCGATTAAATTGTTTTTATAGAAGCACTTGACCTGATTCAAAGCCATTTAGCACCTACGACTTTTTTCCGCGCACGAAGGCGGGGTTTAATAATCTGTTTAATAATTTCGGGCGCACGGTAAAAAATCGTTTCTAAGTAGCCCTTGCGCTGGACCACCGCTGCCAACTCAACTAGAGCTTTCGTGCCGATCTGTCCCGTAGTTTCGAAGCGTCGAAGCGTGGCCAGCGGAACCCCTGATCTTCGTGCTACCTCACGCTGAGTAAGGTTAAGAGAAAGCCGGACGTTGGCGAAATTCTTACCTAACCCTCTTAGAATGTCCCTATTTAGGCTAAATGATATCATATTGTTACTAATTTACTTTTTATCATCATAAGAGTCAATATGTTATTATTTAAACATAATGTCGTCTTAAACCCTATGCAAGGCATTCGCCGAAACAAACAGGTTTCTCTCGCGGAATGGTACAGGGCTTTCGACAATCAAAATTCCTTTGATTAAGTCATTAGCAAACCAGGGCTTTCTTAAAATCCTTCTATCATCGAACACCCATTCTGGTGCTACGTAATTGCGGCTCAGATATTCTGCCGTGGCCGCAAAGTATGCGTTATAAACGTCCGCGTAATCAATCCCCGCAATAATAGAGGGCTCATCAACAATGCGCTCAACCCTCAGATCGTAATAAAACTCATCCAGAAAATTCTTGAACACATACCACCGATCTTCGTGCTGATCGGCAAAATAGTTTGCTACGGTTTTAAGGGAGAGCATTTTCGCCCTCTATTTCTGGATAAAGCGATTGAATTAGAAACACGGTCCTCGTCGGGATGCTACTAGGCTTGTAATACTCTCCAACCAAGTCGAGTATTTGATCGGACGTTTCAATGCCTAATCGATCCGCTAGAAATCGAATGTCCTTTATATCCTGAGACTCTTGAACATCCACCGAGTCGATTCTTCCAGCCATACACTTCATGGCGAGGAGATATTCTGCCGTGGCCGTTGTAATTATCAGGCTATCATTGGACAACATCGCGGCCTTGAGCGGTTCTCTCCGATCCTTTTGGGAAACAAAGGCTTTAACTCCATCATTTAACCACCCGTCTGGAAATCCAAGCTCCTCGCCTACTTGTTTGGCAGCTTCACGGATCTCAACAGCAGGAGCAAAGATTGCGTCTACATCTTTGGTAGCCGGTCGCGCATTAAAGGCTAGTACCATTGCGGCACCACCATATATGGCGATCTCGCCCTTTATGCCTTTGGCTTCGAGTTTCTTCGCTATTGCGTTTAGGCCAGCTACGATCTGTGGGGCAGTTAATTTGTTGGCATTGGGCATTTGGTGGTTTCCTTTTATTTAAATTCAAGAATATACTACAAAAGAGCATACAAACCAACTCACAAACTGTACGGTGCCTTCTTTTCCTATTCTACAACGGGAATGCTCACGCTATGAGGCACTTTCTTGACACCTTCGTCACCTGCTTGCGCGTTTCTTCAAATCAAGAGGAAGAAACGGTTAAGTTCTAAATATGTTATTATTTAAATCATCTCCTGAACTCGGCATTGGCTGAGAATATGCAAATTTAACTCTTATGTCGGTTTCTAAACGTATTACAAAGCAACTGCGGCATGGCGTTGTCTATACAGGGAAGAGCCTTCAAATTCAGAAATTAGTCTCAAGAACAACTACAGACGTTGATGCACTCGGCTTCGTCGTAAAGGGGGCGGACCCCCAGGAGATCATGCGCTGTGTGACTTAAAGGCGCTCCTCTTTTACTTCCTGAATAACGGTGAGGACCTCGACGTACCGCTTTTTTAACGCAAGAGCCACTGCGCTCTTGTCGGGCATCGACGCGCCCAAGTGCAGGAGAGTTTCCAGGGTCCCACTGAATCCGTTGACCACAGCCCAATAAACGGGGGTGATGTCGTTTTTGTTTTTATGATCCAAATTAGCTCCTGCTATCCATAAGAAGCGCACCAATATTCTTTCGCCGTTCATTACCGCCTCAAAGAGGGGAGTTTCGCCAAATTCGTTCTCTTTGTTCGGATTTGCCCCTGCGATGAGGCAGCCTAATGCCAATAAAACCTTACGTTCCCGGCAGTATTGAAACAATGCGGGATCCAAATGCGGTTTGAGGGCTCGATTGATCATTATCCAAAGAACACATAAACCGAAAAATGTCCCTAAAACATAAGGTAGGTATTCGATGAACTTTACTTTCAATGCATGAAATATCGAACTCGATGAAGGCTGATCTTCAACATCTGAAACAGTTGGGTTTATTTTTATCTCATCCAACTTTCCCCCTGGCTTTTGATATGCCACTTTGTGTTCAGTGAGGTATTGTTCAATTTGGAGAATGGTATCCGAATGTTCATTGGCCATAGCATAGTCGAGTGAATTTTTTCCGAATTTGTCACGTTGCAGGGCGTCGCAACCCGATTTTAAAAGTAATCGCACGATATCAGATTCTCCGTTGAGAGCCGCGTACATGATCGGTGTCCTATGGTCTTTATCGTGCTGTTCCAGATTTGCCCCCGCTTCTATCAAGGCCTCGGCGATCGCGCGAAATCCATTTGCACAAGCCACGTGCAGTGCCGACATACCCACGGAATCCACATGGTTAACATTGGCATCCAAATAAATGAGGGTTGCTGTGGTTGTTATTTTATTCGCAGCCGCCGCCCATTGCAAAGGAGTGCGCCCGGATTTATCCGTTCCTTCGATTTGAGCCTTTTTTGCGACTAAACTATGCACCACGCTTACATACCCTTCGGCGGCAGCCGTGATTAAAGGTGAATTGCCCGTGCTGGGTTCACGCAATTCAACGTCCGCCCCTTCTTTGAGAAGAAGTTCAATAATGTCAGCATGATTTTTTTTGCAGGCCCAGAGCAGGGCTGTCGTCCCATCCCCTTCTCTTTGGTTCACATCGACACCTTGTGCGATAAAGGATTTAACTAAATTCAAGTCGCCTCCCTTTGCTGCAGAAATGAGATTCAGACCTGTGTTCGAAGCACCCCGCGATTTGAGGAGGGACGCAACCTGAGAATGACCTTCCTCAACCGCCAAGCGCAACGCGGTGTAGCCCATGGTATTAGTCGCGTTTATTTGGGCGTCCTTGAGGAGGAGAAATTTAATTATATTTTGGCGGCCCTTCCAGCCCGCATATACAAGCGGGGTGGACCCCAACTCATTGCGCGATTCCACAGCGGTCCCCGAATTTATAAGTGATTTCACTAGATCCAAGTCACCCGCATCAATGGCCTCAAAAATGGTGGTCGACGACTGAGGGCTTACCTCCAAGTCGGTCCGTGGATTAACCTTTAGTTTTGCCATCTCCATTGTTGGCTTGGATGGATGATTCCCCGCGCCGACTTTTTTAAAGAAAAAAAAGTAAGTGGTGGCAACTAAGCCAGCGACTAACAGAGTGCAAAACAATGCGAAAAATAAACGGCGCACAGGATTCAGTATACTCAACAAGCCGAGGATTTAAAGCCCGTCTCTCGACAACCTTCCATGTGGAAAAATTCATGGCCTGAGGTCCGACAACTCGTGCGATCGGAAGTCGGTTCACTTCGTGGCGGAACTGCTTTGATCGGCAGGAGGCTTGCACATTGGATTTTTATAAGGCGGGGGTCCGGCCCTTATTTTTATAATATCATCGTTAAGCGCGTCTTTTCAGTTGCCTAAATAGCGGGTTTATCTCAAAACAGGGCGTGGATTGATACCTAGCCTATTGGGAGGTTCAACAACAAGGATTTTTAAACATGAATATTCACGAGTACCAAGCTAAGGAGCTATTTGATAAATTTAAGGTCCCAACGCCTCGGGGCCAGTCAGCAGAAACGGCGGATCAAGCTGAAGAAGCGGCCCGAAACCTCGGTGGCGGCGATATAGTTGTAAAAGCTCAGATCCATGCCGGGGGCCGAGGCAAAGGTTCTTTTATGAACGGTTTTAAGAGCGGGGTGCACCTATGTAAAACCCCAGCCGAAGCACGTGACCTTGCATCTAAAATGTTGGGTCAAGTTCTTGTCACCCATCAGACGGGCCCAGCAGGGAAACTGGTGAGCAAGGTGTTAATTGCGGCAGCTTGCGAAATTGAACGCGAACTTTATTTTGCCATTCTCATGGATTCAGGCACGGCTTCGCCAGTTATTGTGGTGAGCACGAAGGGCGGCATGGACATTGAAGCCGTTGCCGAAGAAACCCCAGGCCTGATCATTAAAGAGGTTATTGACCCGCTTTTGGGGCTTCAACCGTATCAATCTCGAAAGCTAGCCAAGGCATTGAACCTCTCGGGACCACTCTTAAACCAGGCGGTTAAACTTTTCGAGGCGGTGTTTAATTTATTTTCAAAATGTGATTGTTCCATGGTCGAGATCAACCCGCTTGTAGTCACAAAACAAGGTCAGGTCGTGGCCCTCGACGCAAAGTTCGGTTTTGACGACAACGCATTGTTCCGGCATCCCGATATCATGGCTTATCGTGATATTGCTGAGGAAGACCCTCGCGAAGTCGAAGCGTCAAAGTTTAATCTGAATTATATCGGCCTAGACGGGAATATCGGGTGCATGGTCAACGGCGCTGGGTTAGCCATGGGTACGATGGATATCATCAAGTTCTACGGGGGTACCCCAGCGAACTTTCTCGACGTAGGGGGTGGGGCCTCTGAACAGCAGGTTACCGAGGCATTTAAAATCCTAGTCGCCGACAAAAATGTGAAAGCGATTCTCGTTAACATTTTCGGCGGGATCATGAAATGCGATATCATTGCGCAAGGAATCATCAACGCCGTGCGCGCGGTGAATCTTCCTGTGCCCTTGGTGGTGCGTCTTGAAGGGACGAATGTCGAACAGGGTAAAAAACTTTTAGTGGAATCAAAGCTTCCAATCATCACGGCCAATGATTTGGCTGATGCTGCACAACAAGTCGTTAAAGCTGCGGAGGAAAAATAATCATGTCCGTTCTCGTTGATAAAAATACTCGATTGCTGGTGCAAGGGATTACCGGTAAGTCCGGGGCGTTCCACGCCAAATCCTGCATGGAATATGGAACAAAGGTCGTCGCTGGGGTCACTCCGGGACGCGGGGGTGAAACGTTCGAAGACAAAGTTCCGGTCTTCGACACAGTCGGTGAGGCTCGCAAACAAACAGGCTGTAACGCCACCATGATTTTTGTTCCTGCGGCGTTCGCGGCGGATTCCATTTTGGAAGCTGTTGATGCCGGTATCGAGTTAGTAGTCGCTATCACGGAAGGTATTCCCGTGATGGATATGATGCGCGTCAAAGCGGCTTTGAAAGGTAAGACAAGTGTTTTGATTGGCCCAAACTGTCCCGGCATTATTACTCCAGGGGAATGCAAGATCGGGATCATGCCCGGCTATATTCATAAACCGGGTAAAGTGGGTGTCATCAGTCGGAGCGGAACGTTAACTTACGAAGCGGTGTGGCAACTGACCTCGCGCGGATTAGGCCAAAGTACTTGTATTGGAATCGGGGGCGACCCCATCAAGGGCATGACTCATCGCGATGCGGTTGAACTCCTCAATAACGATCCGGGCACTGAAGCCATTATTTTAATAGGTGAGATTGGCGGTACGGGAGAAGAAGAAGCAGCGACTTTTATTAAGGCGCATGTGAAAAAACCTGTGGCAGCTTTCATTGCAGGTGCGACAGCGCCTCCGGGGCGTCGAATGGGTCACGCTGGTGCGATTATCTCAGGCGGCAAAGGCGCTGCGAAAGATAAAATAAAAGTGCTCGAAGAAGCTGGTATTACAGTGTCTCCGACTCCCGCTGAAATGGGGGCGACCCTCGCTCGTTTGCTAAAATAGAGTGGATGTCGGCGAGTAGGATCTGTGACTTTAAGTAGGCTATCCGTTATCTTTTTTTGGATTTGAGTACTGAATCACATTTTAAAGAATGGGCTAAACCCGGGCCCGTCCCGCCTGGGTTTGGGTTGGGGATGGCGGCGGACGAGGGAGAAACGCTAGACGCGATCAGCGGTTGTTTTAGGTTGTTCCAGTTGCAGGATGGGCACCGGTTTTCGACGGACGACATCTTAACGGCATGGTACGGGACAAGTTGGTGCCCAACCGCAAGGACCGCTCTGGATCTAGGGAGCGGGATTGGCACTGTGGGAATGATCTGCGCTTGGCGATTGCCGGGCGCTCGGTTTGTGACTGTTGAAGCCCAAAATCAAAGTGTCGCCCTCGCACGCAAGTCTGCGCAGTTTAATGGAATTCATGAGAGGTACGAGATTCGCCAAGGAGATTTTCGAGAGCCGAACGTGATCCACGAGGGCGAAGTTTTTGATTTAATAACGGGCAGTCCTCCTTATTTCCCTATTGGCAAAGGTTTCGAAAGTGAGCACCCCCAGAAGCTCGCTTGCCGGTTTGAACTCCGGGGCACGGTTAAGGATTATTGCGCCACGGCATCCAAACATCTTGCGGCTGGTGGTTTTTTTGCATGCGTCTTTCCCTGTGCGCCCGCTCAACTATTACGTGTTCAGGAAGGAGCACGAGAGTCGGGCCTCGTTATCGTTCGGCAACGTCGGATTGTTTTTCGCGAGGGGGATGCGCCATTAGTTGCGGTTTTTGGAATGATGCGCGCCTCCGATCTGCCGCCTTGGTTTAGGGATCAGACTTGGAATGAACCGGACCTTTTGATCCGTACAAGCCAGGGTAAGATTAGCCCGGAGTACTCAGCACTCAAACTCGCTATTGGATTTCCGCCCTGACAAAACCGAGCTACAGGTGTGGCGGGGGGAGGACATCTGGTAAATTAATCTCGCGACGGGGGAAGTGTCAGGTTTAAGTTGGATCATGGATTTAAAAATTAAACTCGACCAATTCAGGGCTCTCGAAGGAAAAAAAGTGAGAGTTCAAAAGTATCCGACTTCTATAGAGGATCTTTATGACTCCAAGGATGAGTATGAAAAGCGACTTTCTGAATACCGCAAAGAGGTTCAAAAACTTCAGGACGTCTTGTATGCAAACGATCGGTATTCCATCCTGCTCGTTTTTCAAGCGATGGATGCCGCAGGTAAGGACGGGGCAATCAAACATGTCATGTCTGGAATTAATCCTGCGGGCTGCCAAGTTTATAGCTTTAAAAAACCAAGCAACGAAGAGTTGGATCATGACTTCTTATGGAGGACCACTAAGTCTCTCCCTGAGCGTGGGCGGATAGGTATTTTTAATCGATCGTATTACGAAGAAGTTTTGGTGACCAAGGTGCACCCCGAAATTCTCGATGGGCAAAGGTTGCCGGGAGAGTTACTTAAGGACCGGAAGAAACTTTTTCAATCACGGTATGAGGACATCAGGAACTTTGAGAAGTACATCCATCGGAATGGTGTCCATGTGGTTAAGTTTTTTCTTAACGTTTCGAAAGATGAACAGGCTGACCGGTTGTTAAAGAGGATTGAAGACCCCGTCAAACATTGGAAAGTTTCGCCCGCTGATGTCGCAGAGCGCCAGCATTGGAACCAATATATGGAGGCGTACAGCGTGGCTATTTCGGAAACAACGACGAACGATTCGCCATGGTATATTGTACCTGCCGACGATAAACGAAATGCGCGGCTTATTATCTCTGCAGTTCTTCTGGAAACATTGACCCGTTTGAAATTAAAGTACCCAGAGGTTTCGGACGAAATGAAAGCTGAGATTGAGAAGTCCAAGCAAGCATTGCACGCTGAATAGAGCGAGGCAGGACAGTAAGATATTCTAGTTCAGAAGAGACCCTGAAGGAACGAGGGTTATTCCGAGCCCCAGAGGAATTGACCCCCCGTATATTGGGGCAGGGTAGTCCAAACGATCCGGCCATCAGCTAAGCATATATTGCCTTTGTCGCCTCCGGCCCATTTAAGATTTGGTTTTACAAGATGGCTTTCAATAAAAACGATCGTCCGTCCGGGTTCTCTTATATTTGACAGATACACTCCTGCAAGACCCGTATCCCACACCCCCGGATAACCCATAGCATTAAAAGCATAGTCATTGCCTACAGACTCAAAATGGGTTACCCCTCCCACGTTTGGAAGAACATCAGATGGGTGTTTAAAGATATCCGTATGGTTGCCAACGTAACTGTTAAGGGGTCTCGGGGAGATTCTATTAAAAATCCCAGACTGCCCAGTATTAGCGTTGTTGGTTTCGCGTCCCCCATGTACGTACCATTCCATCCCGTCATTCCCTGGGTCGTCAGCGCGCCAGAACATTTTATCTTCGTTATCATTGAGGTAGGCAGAAAACGCTATATAAATTTGGCGCATGTTACTTGTCGATTTTACGATTTGAGCCCTCTCACGCACCTTGTAGACCGCGGGAATTGTTATCCCCGCGAGTATGCCTATGACAGCAATGACCACGAGAAGCTCGGTCAAGGTAAAGGCAAGCTGGCGCTTATGCATAAGGGGTGAATGTAAGCCATGCCCAATGCAGGGTAAAGCCTTCAATTGAAAGCGTTATTCTCTGAAAGTTTATCCTATTATGCTTAAGCTTAAAAAATAAACTTTAGCTGGCGTATAAGTTCAAAATTTTGAAAAGTCGCATCTCTGAGGCCGAGAAGCTTTTTCTTCCTTCTTTTTTAATTGGTTGGCATTACCTCCGCTGTTGGTTGGCGCGTGAGGTTCAAAGTTCTATAGTTTGTCCGTCCCTTTGATTAGTGGGCAACGGTGTCCAAAATTTGAGATTATAAAGTCGCATAAAGGCGTTGTAATTGAGGGCAGGCTTCCTTTAG
>JAWXCD010000043.1:0-7555 GCA_034440535.1 Verrucomicrobiota bacterium
ACCCCAATCTCAGAGTTGCCGAGCTACCCCAAATGTAGACCGTCAAACTTTTTAACTGGTTCCATATAAGTTACTCAATTTATGACGACCTACACTAGGTATCAGCCACAAACACCGTATCATAGTCATCCCCGCCTGTGTTTTTTGGTTTCCCACAGCCTTCGTGTGAAACTCTCTTCATCCGCGTGTGTATCCCCTCCGCTTTCGTGGCTTCGTGTGAAATTATCTTTTCCCTGGTTCCCCTTTTGCGCCCCTTCGCGTGAGACAAAAAACACGTGTTCTTTTTCCGATTTATGGTTGACTCAACGATTCTCATATGGATTTCGCGATTTTAGCCATTTTTAAAACCATCGGCGTGATGTTGCTTGTTCTTCTGAATGGCTTTTTCGTTGCTGCCGAGTTCGCGATCATTAAGGTTCGCACGACCCAATTGGACGCGCTGGTCAACGAAGGCAACAGCCGCGCTAAAATGGCGAGACACATTGTCCAGCATCTTGATGCCTATCTTTCGGCTACGCAACTAGGTATCACAATCGCCAGTTTAGCTTTAGGTTGGATCGGCGAACCCTTTGTGGCCAGTTTGCTCGAACCCCTCTTCCATTATATGGGTTTGGAAGGGCGTTATGCTGTCCCACTGCTCAATTGGTCTTTTAGCGCGGAACAAGTCCGTCATGGCGTCTCGTTTGGGATTGGTTTTACCGTGATTACTTTTCTCCATATTGTCTTCGGAGAGTTGGCTCCAAAGTCTCTCGCCATCCAACGGGCCCAAGTGGTTACGTTATGGATCGCTTACCCGTTACATTGGTTCTTTTTCGTATTCAGGATCGCCATCAATTTCCTCAACGGCACTGCGAATTTATTTCTACGCCAGATCGGTATCGAACCTGCCAAGGAATCCGAACTCGGGCATACCGAAGAAGAACTCCGGCTTATCGTGGCTGAATCGACTAAAAATGAAAAGGTCAGCGATTTAAGCCGGTCGGTCATCGATAACGCGTTGGACTTTAAAGAACGCGTGGTGCGTGATGTCATGATCCCAAGGATGTCCATCGTTTATCTGTCCTCGACTAATACCATGGAAGAAAATCTAGAGATCGCAAAACAAGCTCAGCATTCAAGGTTTCCTCTCGTCCGCGGAACAATGGACAACGTGGAGGGGCTTATCCTTTTTAAAGAGCTCTTTATTTTGTCCGCTAATGAAGGAGATGATGCGAATATTCTGAGTATCCGCCGTGAAATCGATTTTGTGCCGGAAATGATGTCCCTCGAACGGCTCCTCATTCGATTCCAAGCCCGCCGCGCGCACATGGTCATGGTGGTCGATGAGTTCGGGAGTACGGTGGGCATTGTCACTTTGGAAAATGTCCTAGAAGAACTTGTGGGTGATATCCAAGATGAGTTTGATCAGGAAGCATCTGGGATCAGTCATGTTTCGGAGGATGAATTCTTAATCGATGGCGGTATGCCTTTGCATGATTTCGCAGAAATGGTCGGGCTTGATGTGGAAGGTGAAGGCGTTTCCACAGTGGGGGGGTATGTGACTTTCGTGTTTGGGTACATCCCTTCCATCGGAGAAACCACTACCATTGAGAACTACGCATGCACAGTCTGCAAAACCGATGGCCGCCGCGTGCTCCTTGCCCATTTCAAGCGAATAGCGGGTCCGACTCTGCCCACCGTAAATATCCTCCAAGAAGAGCTCCAAAACTAAAGTGTGCGGGCTGGAACTTCAACTCCTTGCACTAACTCGCCTATTCAGTGCACATTATGAATACTAAATTTTTATGCCGATTTAACTGTATCAAATTGCATCAAAAAACTTCCTCCGGATAGTCTTCCTCTGTGCCTTCCGATTTAGCCACTCTAGTGCTGTGGTGCCTGTTGACATTGATACGCAGTCATTCAAAAACAATTCAATGAGATGAGATCGACACACCTTGAGCGAAGAATTTCCTTCGCCTCCGGGAAGCTATGCACAACAGTTACAGAATCCCCGAAATCCTCCAAGATGACCGTGGGTGATTTACTGCCATGAGAGGCATCCAGTACGGCCAGTATTTTGCGACTCGACATTATTTGTCACTGCCTTCGACTCGACCTTTTTTGCGCTTTGCTTTTTCTCTTTCACCGATCTGCAATTCGTCAACTGTCTGCCTTGTTTCATCGAGCAGTAGTCTTCGCTCTTTGTGCGCAGCTCCATCTTCGACTAACCGCACAGCTTTCGACACTTGATCGTTCTGCTCTCGCGAATAGGCAATTAGTTCTTGTTGACTAACGCTGTTCAAGTTGGACTCACAAAGCTGTAGCAACAAGGACGATAGCCGCCGCCTGAGCTCAACTACCTGGTCCTCCAAGTCTTCGGACCATTCCTGACTCTCCAGAGCTTCCCGCAGGTGCTGAATCTCGTCACGCTGTTTGTGAATGTCCAGCCTACCGACTCGTGTTTTCCTTCTCGCTTCGCCTACGAGACAACGCTCAACCATGCGCCGCATCTGAGCATCAGGATCTTTACTGAGGCGATAGTCTTGCTGAACCAAATACATCCAGGCGCCAAGTGCCTTACTGGCGACATCTATGCTCTGGTGCATTGTGCGCGTCAACGCTGTATCCCGTGTAGAGAAGCAGATAATGGGCTTGTCGGCGTTTTTGGGATTTGCACCGACATGGGGAAGGAACTCAAACATTCTTGATTGGTCGAAGTGGACGCCAATCAAGATCAGGTCAAATGCTTGGTTTGTAAGCTTCACCAGAGCATCAGCCATGTTGCTAACAACGATGTATTCATGATGCAGTCCCAAGATCTGCTCTATGGAGGTAACATCATCAGGCGTAGCAGCGATTAAAATACGAACAGCGTCGGTTCGTTGTTCGCTTGGGAACGTTGATTTTTCCTCGGGGGCAGCACTTGCCAATCTTTGTAATTCATCTGGAATTTTGTCGGGTGCCAGAACGAAATCAATACAGCCTGCGGCTTGAGCACTGAGAGGCATGTCGAGCACTTCGGCAGACGCGTCCTGAGTAAAGGTTGTACCTCCCTTAGCCTTGATGTGCTTGCATCCTTCAGTACCGTCATCTTGATATCCAGAGAGGACAATGCCGATTGCACGCGTCCCCATAGCTTCCGCTAAAGAAGTAAAAAAGAAATCTATCTGCTTCCAGCCAGAGCGCGGAAAAACAACTTTGAAGGTATAACTATCAATTAGAAGATCCGCGTTGGGAGGGCACACGTAAACGTGATTCGCTCGAATTGGCATCCCCGTGGCAGCCACCGTTACTGTCATTTTGGTGCGTTTCGACAAAAGTTGAGCTAACTGGATATTGGCGTCAGGCGAAACATGAGAAGCAATGACAAAGGCCATACCCGTTTTAGGCGGCAGGGCGGCCAAAAGCGCCTTATAGGCGTTAAGACCTCCGGCCGAGCCGCCAATGCCAACTATGTAGTTCGGATAATGTCTCACATGAGTTATTTCTGACGCTTTGGTTGTTTGGCAAGAATACCTTTACCAATTAACCCCTTCGGATTGATGGTACCATCAACCGATTCTAATGCAATGCCGTCATCACTCAAAATCAATTTGTGGACGTCACTGGAGTGGCTCATGCCACGAGACTTAACAATATAAAGTCCCCGAATACGTTTTTTAGTCGTATCTTCTTCCAGTTCTCTCACTACGATCCAAGTGTCAATTAAGGACGAGACGCCTACTTCGCCGCTCGTGAAATCGTGTATGTTTGAAGAAACAAGACTCGTGAAAAACCCCGTTATGCCCTTGGATTTCAAAAGATCAATCATGCGAGTAACCATTGATTGAATCTCACGTTCGCTCCCTTGGTTAATAAGACTTGTCAGAGGATCTATGACAACAGATGTTGGTTTGAATTCTTCAATGACCTTGTACAGTTCGAGTAAGTGCATCTCTAAACCAACAAAAGAAGGTCTGGTAGACACCATCTTCAAGAGTCCTTTTTTCACCAATGGTTCAAGATCAAAACCAATCGAACTCATGTTTTGAATGAGTTGCCCTGAAGATTCTTCATAAGACAAAAAAAGACACCGTTCTCCGCGTTTACACTTTTCGACTACGAATGCAACCGCGAGGCTTGTTTTTCCAGTGCCGGCGGTACCAGAAACGAGTATCGTGCTGCCTTTGGTAAAACCGCCACTCTTGAACATCTTGTCTAACGACGGGATTCCTGTCGAAACTCTCTTGGTTGTGCCTTCTTGATCGAGTCCTGCAGACGTAATAGGAATTACTGAAAGCCCGTTTTTATCAATTACAAACGGGTATTCGTTCGTTCCATGATTTGAACCACGATATTTAATGACACGAATTCTGCGGACCGACATTTGCTCAGTAACTCTGTTGTCCAGGAAAATGATGCAATCGGTAATATACTCCTCCAGTCCATGACGAGTAAAAGCGCCTCCTGGCCCCGGCTCCCCGGTAATGATTGCCGTAACTTGTTTTTCCTTGAGCCACCGAAAAAGTCTTTTTAACTCTATACGAAGAACGCCAGTATCTGTGATTCCTGCAAAGAGCGATTCAATTGAATCTAATACAACCCGCTTGGCGCCAATGGATTCAATGGCATGTTCCAAACGAATGAGTACCCCTTCAAGATTAAAGTCGCTCTCTTGAATATCTTTGCGATCCAAAATGACATGCTCAAGCCGAAGCTTTTTTTGTGAAACAAGCCCTCGTAAATCCATGTTGAGAGCCGCCACGTCGTTATAAAGCTCTTCTTCTGTCTCTTCAAAAGACAGGAAAACACCTGGCTCTTTGTGCTCCGCACCTTTGATTATAAAATCTATCCCAAAAAGGGTTTTTCCAGTGCCGGCGCTTCCACTAATCAAAGTGGTTCTATTTTTCGGTATCCCGCCTTCGGTAATGAGGTCAAAGCCCTTGATCCCAGTAAGGCACTTGTTTGTTGGATTTTGAGTCGAGGACGCTGTTTTCTTGGTAGTCTTTGGCATTTCGTAATTACTTTCTAATGTTTGGTTTACCCTCTGCTTTTGAATCATCATTGATTCCGACCATGCTCAATGCATCAGATAAATAAGTGCCCAATGATAGACGCCATGCTTTGATTACCATATTTTATATAGCAGGAACCACGCCCATGGGTATCACTAGAGGCTCAAAATTCGGACCAGTTGTGAGGAAAAGAGAGCATTGTATCGGACTTCACCGCGTTTTCGGGGGATAACCTTTACAAAAACGCCATCTTTGTTTACGAACCTACTCCGTCTGGAATGAAAACCGTTTGAACCCAGGATTCATATTATGAAAATAATGAGTTTATTTTTCCTTCTCATCATGTTGTGCGCATCACCCGGTTATGCCAAGGAGGAGCAGGGGAATCGTGTGGAGTTTCCCAAGCCCCTTAACAGCTATGCGGACCCACAGGGTGGCCCATGGGCCGTCATTCAATTCCGGGCCGAAGCCGATTCATTTAACGTCATTGCCACGGTGATTTTCATTCTGGCCATCATTCACACGTTTCTTGCTCCATTCATGCTCAAACTGGCTCATAAGATCGAACATGAATACCAGAATAAGATAGGGAAGCTCAAAAGCGAGGCCCCGGACAAACTGAGTCCAAAACATCAACATGGCAGCATCCGGGCGGCTGTCCTGCATTTTCTCGGTGAAGTAGAGGCGGTTTTTGGTATTTGGATCGTTCCTTTGTTGATCGCCTTTGTCTATTTCAAGGGGTGGGAACCCGCTCAGGATTACCTGAATCACAAGGTCAGTTTCACAGAGCCTCTGTTTGTCGTGGTCATCATGATTATGGCCTCGAGCCGGCCGATTTTGGAATTCGCCTCCCGAACCATGAATCTCTTGGGGGGGAAGTCAGTTTTGCGTTGGTGGTTCACCTTGCTGACAGTAGGTCCACTTTTGGGTTCCTTCATAACCGAACCAGGAGCGATGACCATTTGTGCGCTGCTGCTCTGCAAGAAGTTTTATGAACTCAAACCCTCGGAAAGCCTGAAATATGCGACGCTCGCTCTGCTGTTTGTAAATATCTCTGTGGGTGGGACGCTGACCCATTTTGCTGCCCCTCCCGTTCTGATGGTCGCCTCGAAATGGGGATGGGACACAGCCTTCATGCTTAAGGAGTTCGGTGGTCGGGCGGTGATAGGCATTGTCATTGTCAATGTGGTGTATTATTTGATTTTCCGTAAACAATTCACAGCCTTGCAGAAGGAATCGATCGTGAACAACGCAGACGACGAGGATCCGAATCTTGAACCTGTGCCGATCTGGGTCATCGTCCTCCATGGCGCTGCCATGGTTTGGACTGTTTTGAACATGCATCATCCGGTCTTATTTATCGGAGGACTGTTGTTCTTTGTGGCTTTTATGACGGCGACCCCCGCGTACCAGAACAATGCGACGATACGGACACCCTTGCTCGTTGGGTTTTTCCTTGCGGGGTTGGTTGTACACGGTGGCTTGCAAGGCTGGTGGATTCAACCCGTCCTGGGTAGCTTGGGCAGGGTACCGCTTCTTGTTACATCAACCGTTTTGACAGCGTTCAATGACAATGCCCTGATCACCTACCTGGCAACCCTTGTTCCCAACTTGAGTGACTCACTCAAAATTGCAGTGGTTTCGGGAGCAGTGTGCGGTGGCGGACTGACCGTGATTGCCAATGCCCCCAATCCCGCCGGGCAGGCGATTCTCTCCCCCTATTTTAATGGAGGGGGTGTCAATCCGTTAAAGTTAGCGTTGGCCGCCCTTTTCCCGACAATCGTCATGCTGCTGGTATTCGGCCTTTTTCATTAAGCCCATGAGTAACGATCAACCGCAATGGGGTTGTACTGATCACCGGAACACTTTCTATCGATAGGCTTCTCAGTGGAATTAATATGTGGCTGAAACTTTGATGAATACCGAATGCCGCTTCGCTTACTGGCGGCGGTGCACACGATCGGGTTATTTCGTCCAGCAAGTATTTCACAATCTGGGGGGGCCGCCCCCAGACCTCCTATGTGGGCATACTTATACTTTTCCTGACGCGTCACCTGTTGGGCCCTTATTACGCTTACTGCGCGTTTTGGGTTCCGATTTACAAGCCATCGGGAGGGCCTTTTCTTTTCGCTGAGCAGCCCGACATTTCCAAGCCGCATCATCGATCATCAGTCGGATTTTATTTCCTAACTTTTCTTCGACTGTCAGATGGAGCTGTTGGTCGCCACTCATCCCGCCATCCCTTGCAGACTTGCATAAAAAAATCCTTGGTGATTAAAGTCTGTTGTTTTTTGATCTGCAAAAATTGGGAATAAATTTTTAAAATTGAGAGGGGAGAGAGAGAGCTTCGTCACGCACCCAGCTATTCAGGAAAAGTTCAAATTCAGGGTTCGAAACGATACCGGCCGACCTGATTGCCCCAGCGAGATCCATATTAGGAGTATTCTGTGGCGGTACTTGGCTATTGCACCGACTGCGGACTAGTGTAGTCCGTCATAAGTGACATAACTTATCAAATTTCGAGCGGACCGAGTTATTTCAATGAGGTTAATTGCAGGTGCAATCTTTTGGCGCAACCC
>JAWXCD010000044.1:0-5891 GCA_034440535.1 Verrucomicrobiota bacterium
ACCCCAATCTCAGAGTTGCCGAGCTACCCCAAATGTAGACCGTCAAACTTTTTAACTGGTTCCATATAAGTTACTCAATTTATGACGACCTACACTAGGAATCATCGGATATCATTTTTATTTCTTTGACTGAGCGCCCCTACCATTTTGTTTTGTGAGTAAGTCGAAACATTTGGTCAGTCCAGCAATTTGGGCTTGGATGCGATCCTCTAGAGGTTGAAGAGATGGGGTTTCGAATGTCATGGTATGGGCCGCCATTTCCAGAAAAAGGAATATCGCTTCAGGATGCAGGTTGGGTGGGTATTTTTTAATGTTACGACGGATCCACCCTTGGTTTGCGGGGAGGCCTTCTATCACGGGCCGCGGATCGATGGTGACGTGATTACCGAATGCGCTCAAGACGGAGTGACCCCAGAAAGGCGTGCGTGCTTTGAGTTCATAGAGGTACGCACCAGGGGCGTCGTAGTCTTCATGACACGAAATGGCAACGTCGTACGGGGTTTGGACAGTTTTCCAAAATTTTTTCATCAACCGCACCTCACCAATACGCTCATCATGAAAATGCCTGTTAATATCAATAGCCGCACTGTTTTCCCTGCGATTGTGTTCATAACCCCAAGGATTCATGCACGGAAAAACCGTCACTTTTAACCGATCAAAAAGAGCAACATCTGCGGTCTCTAGGAAGGAAAGAAGCCCAAGCACACCTGCGGGTTCGTCACCATGGATTCCGCCCGTAAGGTGAATTTGAGCCAAAGGTTTGTGTTTTACATTGTTGCTCAACCAATAAAATGGATAACCCTTGAGCCGTCCCATCAATCCCATTTTCAAAAATTTACGTACTTTTGGCAGGCTCCGGATACGTTGAGTGACATCGGAGTAGCGGCGGAGTTTACTTAATTTTTGGTTCCTAAGCACTGAATTGTTGTTGCATAAATACCAATGAACGCAAGTTCAAGTGTTGAATGATCAAGCACTTGCCGAAATTGTGGCGGCGGAGTGCTGAACAAATCAACATTTGCCATAGGGCATGTATCATGGCAGACTAACCGCACATCATGAAAGTCGATCCGCGTTTTTTAAAAGAGGAGGGTTCAGAGATCTTCCTAGGGAATGAACTGCTTGTAAAAGGGTTACTTGAGACAGAAGGAGGCACCCATTTATGGACCGGTTATCCTGGCTCACCCATTGCTGGTTTTTTTGATTGTATCGAGAGCATTCAAGAGTTGCCCAAGAAATATGGCATTCATGCCTCAATGGCAAATAACGAAGCCTTGAGTGTTGCGATGGTGAACGGGTCACAGATGGCGGGATTGCGGGCCATTACAGCCATGAAAAGTGTCGGAGTTCATGTCGCCTCGGACGCCCTTGCCTTAGGGAACCTTGCCGGAGCGCATCCTGACGGAGGTGCTGTCGTTGTTCTCGGTGACGATCCTTGGAGTGATTCCACTCAGGTCCCTGCTGATTCACGGTTTTTGTGCAAACATTTGATGATGCCCGTACTCGAACCGAGCACGTACCAAGAGCTTAAAGACTGGATCGATATTGCGTTTAAATTATCACGCGAAGCCGAGCTTTATATCGGGTATTTGGTGACAACGAATCAGGCGGATGGCGGCGGTACGGTGACCGTTAAGAAGAATCAGTTTCCAGTGGTGAACACGAACCAGAAAACAACCCTTGATACCAAAGATGGATTACGCATTGAGGATATGGTGCTTTTACCACCTAGGACGTGGCGCAAGGAACAAGACATGCAGGGCCGGGTCCTTCGTTTATGGGCGGCAGCGCGGCAGCATGGGGTAAACAAGATTTTTAACAAACGCCCCGCGCGTGCTGAGTTTGGGTTTATCGTTTCAGGGATGGCTTTTACTTATCTTGAGCATGCTCTCTCCGAACTCGCGTTATCAGATAAGGTGCCCATTTTAAAAATGGGAGTGACGTATCCTCTCGACCCGACACAAATCGAGGAGTTTGCAGGGTGCGTTAAGAATATTTTTGTTATCGAGGAGCGCAGAGGGTTTCTGGAGGAACAGGTAGCGCAGATTGTCATGCGCTTTAACCAGCGTGCATCGCAGGAAGAGCAAGTTCGCGTTTATGGAAAAGAATTTCCGCACGGCCTTGAAGGTATACCTTCCACACGTGGATTAAATCCATCAATGCTCATTGAGAGACTTGCGCCCCTTTTTCTGCGCGGGTCAGACCCTGCCATTCAATTTGATCGGGACACAATAGAAGCTGAGTTAAACTTGATCCGGTTTACCGGTTCGTACGATATTGATATTATCAATCGCACACCGACCTTCTGTCCTGGGTGCCCGCACCGTGACTCAGCGAGCGTGCTGATGGATATTAAAAAGGATTTCATGAGGCCTGACTTCATGAAAACCGAGCACAAGCGTGATCCTGTTGACCTCGTTTTTCATGGAGACACCGGGTGTTATACCATGTTGATGTTTGAACCCACTAAGGACCTCATGCACAACTATTCTGGCATGGGACTCGGAGGAGGGACAGGAGCTGGAATTGACCCGTTTATTAATAATAAACAAATAGTGTTCATGGGTGATGGCACTTTCTTTCATAGCGGCCAAGTGGCGATTTCCAATGCTATAAAGAACAAGCAAGACATCACTTTTATCATTCTGGACAATAAAACGACCGCGATGACAGGGCATCAACCTACGCCCTCAGTCGATTACGATTTGCTTGGGCGTGAAACATTCGCGCAGGACATTGAAAATATTGTGAATGGGATGATAGACCCCGGACATACTACCGTGACTCGCACTAACCCCGCTTACCGCGAGACGTATCGTCAACTGTTGGAAGATACGATCCTCAAAGATGGGGTAAAAGTCATCATTGCTGATAAAGAATGTGGCATTACTTACAACCGACGGATCAATCGTGAGGAACGCAAAACGGTGCGTGAAAAAGGGTATTTAGAGAAAAAAAAGTTTATCAATATATCTCCAGATGTGTGTGAACACTGCCTCGAATGCACGAAATCAACCGGGTGCCCTGGGCTGAGCTTTTTAGATACCGATTATGGGCGGAAAGTGCAAACCGATTTGTCCTGGTGCGTGGCTGATACAGCCTGCCTGAAGTTGCATGTGTGTCCCTCGTTTGAAGAAGTGATCGTTGAGCGTTCGGTGAAACCTGCACATCCGCTCGATGCTATTGACCTCACAAATTTACCAGAACCTCAGCGACTTGACTTTAAACATGCATGGCGTGCATACCTCGCAGGAGTCGGCGGGATGGGCATTGCTGTTTCAACCGCCGCTTTGGTGCGCGCAGGGCATAAGGAAGGCTACACCATTCAGTTTTGCGAAAAGAATGGGCTGGCGATACGTAACGGCGGAATTTATTCGCAGGTGACTTACCTAAAGCCCGGAAAAAATCATTCGTCGCCCATTATTCCTTACGGTAAAGCGGACCTTATTCTGGGAGTCGATATCCTTGAAGCGGTCCGAGGGGTGGACCAGCGTACAAACATCCGGGTTGGATCGCCGGATTACAGTTCAGTCGTAGTCAACACTGAAAAGACCCCGACCATTCTGACTTTGCTCGGGAAAGAAGATTTTGATGTGAAGGCTTTGGAAGAAAAACTGATTCAATATTCTAAACCAGCGAATTATTTTGGGGTTAATGTTTCCGCCTTATCTGAAAAGTATTTTGGAACAAAACTTTACGCCAACATTTTGATGTTAGGTGTCGCGTACCAAAACGGAGTGCTCCCACTGAGCTATTCAAGCCTTGAATGGGCCATTAAAGAAACGATGGGCCCTGCGGCTGCGGATAATGTGAGGGCCTTTAACCTTGGTCGCAAAGTTGTGGTTGATTCCTCGATTACGGGTTTTCATCCCGTTGCGAAAACGTATCAAGACGTGGTGGCTGAAAAGTCAGAGATCCTGATTAAAGAGGGCAACAAGGGCCGTGCAGCGGCGTACCGCAAATTAGTGCTTCAAGCCGTTGAAAGATTGCAAGTTGACGGCGATGGCCAGCGCGAACTGGCGGTCAGGCTTTATGACTTGATCCAATTCCAAGGCGCAGAGTATGCCCAGAAGTATTTAGATATTCTTTCGGACTTGCATGTGAAAGATCGGGCGGAGTTTGGGTTCGCTGCGACTAAAGCCGCGATTTGGAACTTGCACAAAGTCATGTGCATGAAGGATGAGTTTTACGTGGCGCACTTGCTGACCAGCGAGGAGAAGTTTAAACGTGATCGTTTACGGTACAATGTGGACGAAAAGCGTGGCGACAAACTTGTGTATACGCATCTCAACAAACCGCACTACGAATTTTTTGGGTTCGAGATTGAGTTCAATCTCAAAACCAAGAATTGGATGTTGAATATTCTCAAGAATTTAAAATTTGTGAGGCCGTATCTTGGTTATTGGCATTTTGGACCGGAGAAAGCGTTTCGGGATTGGTACATTGACATCACAAAAGCATTTTCCTACAACTCCGCCGAAGCTTATAGGTTGTATGTAGAGGCTCTCCAAGTTCCCAAGGAAGTAACCGGGTATTTTAAGGTAAGCCGTCCCAAAATGATTACAGCACGAGAGAAAGCTGACGCATTGTTTAAACAGATTGCAGCGATGCCCCAAGCCGATATTGGCGAGGGGTTTGCCGGTCAAAAGAAACAAACATCGAAATCTCCGGCAAAATTAAACATCGAATCCTAAGCCCTTTAATTATTGAAAGGGCACCGTGGAGTTGAGCTTGGCTTTATCGGCGCGATAAAGTCAAAAGTTCGCGTATTAAATCAACAGCTCTCATTCCCATTTTTTCAACTCCCATGAAATAAATGTTAGGGAAGGATGTTTCATGGAACTAAAGAAAAATTCCCAGATCTCGCAAGATGAGAAGGGAGATTTCTTTAGCAGTTTTACCTGATGCATTTTCTCCTTTTTTGAGGAGGCACGCAAAAATGTAATCTTTTTCCTGGGTATTAGCGAACCCAACAAACCAACCCATTTCAGGAGTGTTCGATGCCGAAAAAGCAGTTCCGGTTTTACCGTAGATCGTGCCTTTTGCGGATGTGGCAACCTTCATGACGTCCTTCATCAATGCGGAATTTTTGCTGGAAAAGGGAAGTTTCCCATGCAGCAATTGGTCCAGTAGCTCCACCTGTTGGTTAGCGGAAATGAGGATTGGTGATTTCCCTTGCTCGGGGAGCCAGAAGGAGTCTACCCCTTTGGAGAGGTCGGCGTTGCCGTATTTAATCTTTGTGAGGTAGGAGGTCATTCGCTTAGGGCCAATTTTCCTCGCAAGTTCTTGAAAAGCCGGAACGAACGATACCCGAAAGGCGTCTGCAAATGTGAGGTCTTTGTTCCAGTCTTCCATTGGCCTCACCACTTTATCCCACTTATAGAACGGGGCATCGACCGACTTAATGATGCCTGTCTCTAGACCTATGAGGCCATTGTAAATTTTGAAAGTAGAGCAGGGGGCTACTGGGATTTCGCAGAGTTCAGGATTATAGCGTGTCGTCTTTGAGGTGGTGCGGTCGAGAAGTACAAAGCCCCCCTCGTAACCCTTGAAATAATTTGGATTAATTTCTGCGGCGTATGAGGAGTGCACGAGATGAAGCCCCCATAAAATAAAGATGACAAACCTATGCATGCATTAACGGAAAACCAAATTTCGCCCATAAAATCAAGTGACAATTCGCGGGAGGATGACAGCGCATCACCGTTTAAAACTTCCAATAAAGACCTCAGGACCTGTAACTCTATGGGAAGAGTGACTTGGTTGGAGGGCAATATCTGACTAGCGTGAGGCGTCATAAATCTAGTAACTTATATGGAATCGGCTGCAAAGTTTGACCGTCTACATTGGGGTAGCTCGGCAACTCTAAGATTGGGGAGGAATCCCTCTGG
>JAWXCD010000045.1:0-3723 GCA_034440535.1 Verrucomicrobiota bacterium
CCGCCATGCTTTTCAACTACACGGGGGACATTCTCAGCCAATCGCCATCGATAGAATATTGAAACATTGCCGCGAAAGGCAACTCGATAACTTCATCCAAATGAAACGGTCTTGAAAATGGCTCGTACAATTTCCAAACAAATTCGGATTTGCGTGACGATTCTTCTCATCGGAGTTAGTGTTAACACGTCTTTTGCGTCGGAGAGTTTATATCCTGGGAGCTCGAAAAAAGGCTTCTGCACACTCGTGCGTGATAACAGCGACTGGCTGCAAAAAATCCAAGCTCTCAATGCGAAGTGGTTCTACTCTTGGGGAAACAAGAAACCCGCGGATGTGCCCGAAGGCGTTGATTTTACACCCATGATATGGGGAAGATTTGATCCTGAAAAAAAAGCCGTCCAACTCAATCAACTAACACTCGCCGGTAAGGAAGGCAGCATAAAATACTTGATGGGTTTTAACGAACCCGACCAACCCAAACAAAGTAACCTCTCCGTTGAGGAAGCCGTAAAGTTGTGGCCTGTCCTGGAAGCAACTGGCCTGCCATTGTGTAGTCCCGGCTGCGTGCATCCTGATCGTCAGTGGATGAAGGCGTTCATGCAGGAGGTTGAGAAACATCAATTAAGGGTCGACTATGTTTGCGTTCATTCCTACGGAGGTACCGACGCCCAGGCATTGGTCAAAAAGCTTAAAGAAGTGCATAAATTATACGGTCGCCCCATTTGGATCACCGAATTTGCCGCCGGCGATTGGCAAGCCCAATCGGTTACTGAAAATCGCCACACCCCTGAAAAGGTCGCACAATTCATGCGCGAGTTGCTGCCGATGCTGGAAAAGCTCGATTTTGTGCACCGCTATGCTTGGTACTCGGCATCCCCCGACAGCGCTTCATTAGGTACTTCTGCCCTATTCAATGAAGACGGCTCGCTGACTGAATTGGGAAAAATTTACAGTGAGTTTTAGTAGAGGCTGCTTTCAAAGGCGGAGAATTCAAGCGGCACTCGCTAGTCCACTAACTGCGAGTTCTATTGCGAATTTGAAGTGATGATCAGCAAAAAAAAACCGAATAACATCGGGGCAACTTAGTGACATGATCACTGAACTGATGCGGATGAGATTGCAGATTCTCTCTCCCGCGATTTAATAATTTTGTCTAACTGATTCTTAAGTTCTGCCACCTTGGCCGGCATTTTTTCCGCAAGATTGTGCCTCTCACCGGGGTCATCGGCGAGATTGTACAACTGGGGTTGTTTATTGTTGCCGAGTTCCGTATTCGTGAGCTGATTCATGACAGGCTTCTGGGAAGCCTCGATATACTTCCAGTCAGCTTTGCGTAAAGCATATGTACCCGCATGTTCAACAATAGCTTCACGACCAATCGAAGTCTGGCCGAGTAGTGCGGGGGAGAGATCGAGGCTGTCGGGAATCGCATCAGCCTGAAGAGGAGTTTCGGCCTCGGCAATTGTCCTAAGGCTGGCCGCGAGATCAACCTGCGATATTAAGGCATTTGAAACGCCGGCAGAGACCTTCGCCGGCCAAGACACAATAAAAGGTACCCGAGTCCCGCCCTCAAATATGCTGTACTTACCTCCTCGAAATGGTCCCGCAGGTCGATGATCACCGAGTTTCTTAACGGCATCGTCTCGATACCCGTCGTCCAGGACAGGACCATTGTCACTCGTGAGAATGATGAGTGTATTGTCGATCAAGTTGGATTGCTTGAGGGTATCAACAAGAGCTCCGACAGAGGCGTCGAATTCCACCACGGCATCGCCGCGCGGACCGTGGGAGGTTTTCCCTCGAAATCTTGCATGGGGCATACGTGGCACGTGGATATCCTGTGACGAAAAAAACAGGAAAAAAGGTTGCTTAGCATTCTTCTTAATGAAATCTTTCGCTCGGTTTGTAAACACGTCCGACATCTCTTCGTCAATCCAACGGGCCGATGTCCCTCCCGACATGAATCCGATCCGACTAACGCCATTTACGATCGAATTGTTGTGATCGTGCGACCAATCCATCTTGAGAGTATCACGCTGGGTGATACCGGTTGGCTGTCCGTCAGGGTTTTGCATGAAGACATCCACCGGGTCACTGGAATCAAGATTGGCGACTCGATGTCCCTCAACATAGACGCACGGTACGCGATCATTCGTGGTCGGCATGATAAAACTGGTGTCAAACCCAATCTCCAAGGGACCGGGCGCAATTTTTCCAGACCAGTCAGGTTTGGGAGGTCGGCCCAATCCCAAGTGCCATTTGCCGACGATCCCGGTGGCATAGCCAGCCTCTTTCAGCAGCGATGCTAAAGTCACTCTTTGAGGACTGATCAGCGCGGTAGCGTTCGGCGGCGCGATGCCTGTTCCTGGCACCCGCCAGGCGTATTCTCCTGTAAGCAAGCTGTAGCGACTAGGAGTGCAGGTAGCCGAGGTGCAGTATCCAGCAGTAAAGCGCAAGCCCTTGGCCGCCAGTTGATCGATATTTGGTGTGGGTATCGTCGTGGCTCCGTAACAACCAAGGTCTCCGTAGCCGACGTCGTCGCCATAGATGAGAATAATATTGGGACGACCACTTTGGGCCGATGCAGTGGTACAAAAAGCAAGAGCCAGAAACGCACCAATAATAATTGCATGAGGCTTCATATAGAACTTTACCAAATCGAGATGAACGAATAATCGATTGCTGACTTTAGGGGATGTTGTGCAGCTTTTCGTGCTCGTTAACTTCTTCGAGTCTGAGAAAGATGAGATTAAACAGTCCCTTACTCCAAACCTACCACAGCTAGTCTAGTTCTTTCAATGGTCTAAGCTACTGCGATTTCTTGCGGTTCTACCAAGTCGTCTTACACATGACAATGCGGTGCCGTGGACTTAATGGGACAGCCAAAATCCTTGAAGACCTGATCGAAGTCAGTGATATACATTCGGTCGCGATCGCGTTTGTGCGGCACACATGGCTTGTTGCCCGGCCGAGGAATGTTCGTGTATGTCACCCAGGGTAGCCACAAAATTCGTGGAACTCATTTTGCGGCAACCCTGGGCTGAAGGATTCAATCCCTCACGGGATATCAGAGGAGTCCGCCATGGCATAATTTTCTGTCAAGCAATGACAGGACCACTTGTGACCCACTAAAATTCCTGAAGAACCTCTGATTATAATTCAGGTGCTCGCAAGGTTAGACATCTTTGCGGCTACTGGGGGGTAAGCTCAAAGAGTATTTCCGAGTTGTCGCCAGCAACCTCAAGAATCAACTCGGTATGGGTGTTATACCGAGAGGGCAAGTATTGTACGTAACGGTCAATGACCTCCTCTGAACCTTCTTCTGGAGCAATCGATTGACCTGACTTGCGTCGACCCGTGATGACGACTTCGTAGGTACCCGGTGCAATCTTCTGCGAACCGGAAAAGTTGAACACCCCATCTGTGATCACTGCCTGCAAAGTTCTTGTACCAGCAGTTTTTACTTTCGGTCGCAAAGCAATGCGACCGTCGGCGACGGGTTGGTCACCGTACAGAACCTTGCCAGCTACCACGTGATAACCGTCACCACAACCAATAGCCGCAAAAACGACCAACCCAATAAGCAGCAGTGAAGCACGCCTGAAGCCACCTTGAGAATCGTCGCAGAGAATGTCCCTCCGTTAGTTGAAAAGCCGGTTCCACCGACGTTCACAATATCACGCGGACTTCTGCTCGGCGTCAATGGTCTTCGTATCGAGCACG
>JAWXCD010000046.1:0-14168 GCA_034440535.1 Verrucomicrobiota bacterium
AATCAGCACAACCCCAAAGGGGTTGCGTCTCAATTTAAATGAATAAGATGCCCACGAGTTCTTGCGACGAATACCAGAGGGATTCTTTCTTTTAGAGCTCGTGCTCTGCGACGAAATCCCTTTGGGAGTATTTTCCGGAAAATGGTAATGCCCATACGGTTAAACGCCACGTTTGCGGACCAATTATTCCACACATAACAAATGTGTGGGTTGTTCGCGAGTTCTCGCGAAGAATACCAGAAGGATTCCGCCCCAATCTTAGAGTTGCCGAGCTACCCCAAATGTTGACCTTCAAACCTTGTAGCTGATTCCATATAAGTTACTAGATTTATGACGGCCTACACTAGAAATAAGGCCTGTTTTAGGGCGAATAAAAAATGGAGCCAGTTGTCGGGTTCGAACCGACGACCGACGGTTTACAAAACCGTTGCTCTACCACTGAGCTAAACTGGCGTATCGAAGGGTTTACTAACTAAGACCAAACGCAGAAAAGATCAAGCGGGAGTTAGAAGAAATGCTTGCTTGTGTTTCCACTGAGCCTTTACGCTTTGTAAATTGTTGATACGCATGGAGGAACAAAATCAATCCGAGTTTGAAAATTCAGTCCTAAAACCGGGCTCGCGCCTGTTTCAACGGTTTGTTCTCCAGCGAAGGTTGGGGATTGGCGGCATGGGCGAAGTCTGGCTTGCGTTGGATGTCGAACTCGAACGGGACGTCGCCCTCAAGTTTATGTCCTCGACGATTAGCCAAGATCCAGAGGCATTCGCTGAACTCAAACGGGAAACAAAAAATTGCTTAGAACTCACCCACCCTAACATAGTACGCATCTATGATTTCCTACACGAGGAGAGGCACTGCGGCATTTCGATGGAATTCGTCGACGGGGAAACTCTCTTTAATATCCTACAGAAAAGGCCAAGCCATTTTTTCGAGCCTGAAACGATCAAACACTGGGTTCACGAATTATGCGCAGCTCTGGAATATGCCCACCAGCATCAAGGGATAGTCCATCGCGATCTTAAATCGGCAAACTTAATGATCAATTCACGAAGCCAAATTAAAATCGCTGATTTCGGAACTTCCCTAAGTATCACTGACGCCATGAGTTGGCCGGATTTAAAACAAAAGGTGGGAGGCACATTGGTTTACATGAGCCCGCAACAGTTGACCGGGCAGAATCCCAATCCCCTAGACGACATTTATTCCGTTGGTGGTTGTCTCTACGAGTTGTTGACCGGCAAGCAGCCTTTTTTATCCGAGGACCTTCAGTACGATATCTTTCACACTATCCCGCCACTTATCAGTGAACGCCGCAAAGAGTTGTGGGGTGTTGAGGCTCCCCTTTCCGCTGAGTGGGAAGAAGCCATAGCCTCTTGTCTCTCCAAAGACGAAGAAGGAAGGCCACAAAGTATGATGGAATTGGCTGAACGCCTTGCCCTGCTGCCCGGGAGTGCTCGGCGTGCTAAAGGGGCAACGACAAAAATCAGAATTAAATTTAGCAAGATTGACTCTGTCGCCGCAGCCCGTCCTCATAGAATCATACCACCCACATCTGATAAACCACGGAAGGATCAAACGGTCCCTTTGATCTCATCACAAAATTCCCCAGAAAAAGGCATGGAATCGAGTCACTATAAAAAGGGGATACTTGCAGCGGCGGGAGTCCTTCTTCTTGGAACCGGCTTGGTTGGAGGGTGGTATTTGAGACGACCTGTCCCGCAATCGGCTGTCCCTCATTCAGAGGCCCACGCCCCACAGAAGCAGTATAATACCAATACGACTCTCAACACCCTATCGGACACGGACACCGAGGATTTAAAATCTTTAGGCCAGTCCACGACAAACTCAGAAAAGATAAAGGTCGAAGGCCAAAAAAAGTAGTTTCGTAACACGAATTTTGGGTTAATGAATAGACATGACTATCACCAGTTTTGACAATCAAACCCGCAAGCCTTCATGGTTACGGATGAAAATACCCGGCGGGGGACGTTACGCCGAAGTCAAAAAACTGGTCGACGACTTTAAACTCCACACCGTGTGCCAGAGTGCGAAGTGCCCGAACCTCGGCGAATGCTGGGCCCGAGGAACGGCAACCATCATGATACTCGGCAACATTTGCACCCGAAGCTGCGGGTTTTGTGCGGTCAACACCGGGAAACCTACGGAACTGGACACCGAAGAACCGGGACGCGTGGCGCAAACAGTAAACCAGATGAAACTCAAGCATGTCGTCATTACCTCGGTAGCCCGCGACGAGCTTAAAGACGGAGGAGCTTCCGTTTGGGCAGAAACTATACGCCTCACACGCCTTCAAAACCCGGAATGCCGGATCGAGGTGTTGATACCCGATTTTAAAGGCCAGTGGGAAAACCTTGATACTGTGCTCAATTCCAACCCTGACATACTGAATCACAATATTGAAACTGTGCCTTCGCTCCATAAGTTGGTGCGCCCACAGGCCAAATACGATCGCTCCATCGAACTGCTCACGCGCGCCAAAGAGCGAGGGTTTGTAGTCAAAACGGGATTAATGCTCGGGCTCGGGGAGAAAGATCATGAAATCGCTGAAACTTTAAAACACATCGCCTCCTGCCGTGTTGACATCCTTACTATGGGCCAATATCTGCAACCGACACCGAACCACTTACCACTTGTTAAATATGTGACCCCCGAGGAATTTAAACAATGGAAGGCTTTCGCTCTAGATTTGGGTTTTCAACATGTTGAAAGTGGGCCAATGGTACGAAGTTCTTATCATGCGGACGAACAACCCGTGACTCTCTCCCATAAAAGCTGAGAAACTTCATTAAACCTTGCGGTTGAAATGGACTTCCGGCATCGTTTCAAGCTTTCAAATATGTACAAATGGTTATTGATCTCCGTCTTAGGCTTTGTAGCAAACGCTGCATTGGCTGCGGACTGGGAAGTTATCAAATTTCATAACCGCGATTACATTTCGCTGCGCAGCTTTTGCAAGTTTTACAAGTTCCCCGATAAAACCGTAGAACCCACCTCGTCCACAGAGTTCTTGGGACCTTACGGCACAATCGTGCTGCGGTTAGAAAGCCGGGAAAGTTACATTAACGGGATCAAATGCGTACTGAGCTTCCCCCTCATCCAACAAGACGGTCTGGTATACCTTTCACGAGTGGATCTTGTGACCTATTTTGAACCCTTGCTGCGTCCTAACTCAGTCAAAAACAAAATTGCGGTCACTACAGTGATTCTGGATGCCGGTCACGGAGGGCACGACAACGGTGCGATTGGGAAATTCGGCATAGAGAAAAAACATTCCCTCGACGTAGCGTTCAAGGTCAAACGCCGATTAGAAGCTGCGAACCTGAACGTCAAGATGACGCGTAACGGCGATTATTATCCTTCGCTCGGGGACCGCGTGGCTATGTGCTCAGGGCGTTCGAGCACCATTTTCACCTCCATTCATTTTAATCAGGGGCAATCCAAGGCCAGTGGCATCGAAACCTTCTGCCTGACTCCTCAAGCCGCACCTTCCTCAGATAGCGAGCGATTGCGCATGAGCGACATGGACAGAAATCCGGGCAACAAAACGGATCCCCACAACTCTATCCTCGCGGCCAGTATCCAGCGTGCACTGATCCAAACCACGGGCGCCACTGATCGTGGTGTTAAGCGTGCTCGGTTCTGGGTCATCAAATATAACACGATTCCTGCGGTTCTTGTAGAGTGCGGGTTTGTATCAAATTCCGCCGAAGGCAAAAAAATTCGCCAAGAAAGTTACCGCGAACTATTAGCCGAAGGTATTGCTCAAGGAATTCTCAGGTACAAATCCTACATGGAAGGGAAAACCGTTTCTGACATCAAACCACAACCTGTAAGTCGCCCTGTCGTCCCAGCCGTCACAAACGCCCCCACCCCAGTCTCCATCCCCACAGGTGTGAGCACTAACCTTGCACCCGTGACAAAACCTAAATTCATACCTGAGGTTAAACCTTCCCCGGCACCTCCCCGAAATCCTGCTCCGTCACCCACTACAAACCTCCCAAAATCAGTTCCGGGCACTCCGAACTCCCTTTCCACTTTCACAAATTCTTCTCCGGTTAACCAACCTCGAATAGACTCACAAGACGTCCCCATCCGGCTCGCCCCAGGAGCCAATCCCTCTTCGCTTACTGAGCCTAAAGCACCGCTCTTTGATCCTGCCCCATCCATCGTCCGACCCTCAACGAATATTATTTCACGCCCCCTTAATGGGGATACCGCAGCCGAGACAAATAGTGCGTCTGGCCCTGTGATTGAGGTGAATCCTTCAGGTGAAAAGAAGGATCCATGAAGAACCATAAACCCATAGGTGTTTTTGACTCGGGGGTCGGCGGTTTAACGGTCGTGAGGGCTATAAGAAACCTGCTTCCTAGTGAAGATATTATCTATCTAGGTGACATGGCGCGCGTTCCCTACGGCAACAAATCCAAGGAAGCTGTCACTCGCTACTCATCAGAGGTTTGCGAATTTCTGCAACAACACGACGTTAAAATGATTGTCGTGGCATGCAACACCGCTTCAGCTCTCGCCTTGGATACCTTATCCTCAGTTGTTCCTATTCCCGTCTTGGGAATGATAAAAAGTGGGGCATCCGCTGCGGCTTTGCCCGGGACAACCCAGAGTATCGGCGTCATCGCCACCCAAGGAACCATTGACTCGGGAGCTTATGAACAAGCCATTCAGATTCTTAACTCCAAGGCCACCGTATTTGGTCGTGCCTGTCCCCTTCTTGTTCCATTGGTTGAAGAAGGCTGGCTAGACCATCCGGTCACACGACTGGTGCTCGAAGAATATTTACTCGATTTGCTCAAAGTAGGGATCGACACGCTGGTTTTGGGGTGCACACATTATCCGCTCCTCAAGTCCGTTATCTCAAGTATCACAGGACCGCACGTGCGGCTTGTTGACTCCGCAGAGGCGAGTGCTCAAGCGGTAAAGGAATTACTTGTTAAATTTGAAGGTCTAAATCAATTAAGAACAGATGGGATGATTAAAATTTTCACAACAGATAAACCCGAAAAAATGGAGTGTCTGGCTCAAACGTTCCTGGGCAACAAGCTCCCTGGTGTTGAGAAAGTCACCTTGCCTGTTTGATCTCACTCAATCTGAAAATCAGAGTCTACATTGACTCAATAATCAAGTGGTGGTAACCGTTTTTGGGTTGCAAAAGTCTAAAACCGTCAAAAAGACTGAAACTGACGGAAATTATAAAAATGAAATCTAAAAAAAATCTTCTCCTCTTTATCATTGCTGGAGCCTTGTTTGCTTTTATCTGGTTCCATGAACGTAAAGAAGTCTCGTTCACCGAAAAGGAAGCGAACGCAAAGAAAGTCTTTACCTTCAAAGATGATTCCGTGAAGACCTTAAATATTAACACGGGAACTCAAACGATATCTTTGAAACGGGACAAAACCGACTGGACCATCGTTTCTCCCATCGCGAGCCCTGCTGACAACATGGAGGCGGACACAATAGTACGGGAGTTAAGTCAATTAACGATACAACGTAAAATGTCGCCTGAAGAATTGTCACCTGAGGCAAAAGAACTCACCGGCATTAATAAGCCGGCGGCACGAATTGAAGGAACTTCAGATAACGAAAAGTTTCTGCTCAAAATTGGAAACGAATCACCAACGGGGGATGGTTTGTATGTTCAAAAGGACGGGGATCCATCCATCTACGTGGTCAATAAGGGCGTGAAAAAAACCCTTATCCGACCCTTGGACGACCTGCGTCGCCGAGTCCTTATTGAAATCACTCCCAAGGCCATAACCAAAATTGAATTCAAACAACGGAGTGGAACTGAATCGCGGGTCACTGAACTAGTACGCGATCAAAACAACCGCTGGCGACTTGTGAAACCAATCACAGGCACGGCTGATACGGATAAAATAAATGATCTAATTTCCCGCTTGGACACTGGCCGGATTGAAAGTTTTGTGGCAGAGGACAAAGCGGATCTGAAGGCCTATGGTCTGGCGGAACCTGCTCACGAGATTACGATTTATCAAACCACGGGAATTCAATCCCAGACGATTCAGCTAGGCGTTGCACAGCCCGACCAAAAGCGGACATACGCACGAATTCAAAATCAGCCCGCGGTTTTCACTATACCTAGCGATCTAGCTTCGGAAATCTCGATAGGTTTAACCGATTTGCGGAACCATAAAGTGATGCCGATGACGGCCTATCAGATAGACACAATCGATATCGTGCCTGGAACAGCCAAACCCATTTCACTTAAGCGCGTCAACAGACAGTGGGTCATCGGGACAATTCCCGCTGACCTCGCCGCAGTCAATGAGTTTCTTGACGGATTAGAGGTTGAAAACATTTCGGGTTTTGCCGGTGATTCCCTCAGTGAACCGAAGGCGTATGGATTGGATAATCCCACTTACCAGTTCACCATAAAATCCGGGAAAGATGTTCGTGAAGTGATCATTGGCAAGAAGGATAAGGCGGGTTGGTTTGCTATGAGTAAGGATGAACCAACCGTATTCATACTTTCGAACACCTTTGTGACCGATCTGCCTAAAGCCCAGGAAGTTTTCTATTCCCGAGAGATCCTCGCTCTGAGCACAGATGAGATTCAATCGCTGACGATGCATAAAAAACAAAGAGTGGCATCGCTGAACCGCAATCCCACCACCGGCAGCTGGGCACTTTCTGCTAATACGCAGGGCGTTTTACTCCCCCAGAACCTCCAAGCCACCTTAAGTCTGCTCGAAAACTTGCGCGCCACAACCGTCGTCCCACCCGGCCAAAATCCTGTGGAGATAGATAAACCGGACGCCATTATCGAACTTAAAACAAAGGAAGGAACGCGCCGCTTAAAAGTCGGGGCGGAGACTGCTAAAAAAACTCGGCTCCTTATTGAGGAGGGTAAACCCACCATTTACGAAATCAGTGCGGAAACATCGCGCACGTTACTGATGGATATCGTCCTGACCCAAGCCACCGCGAAATAACACGTGTTAATATCAAAAATATTTCGGCGCGCTAGAAAAACAATTGTTTGTTTGGCGGCACTTTTGGCAATAGCCATCGGGTACCTGTATTGGGAAGGTTTCCCACAACAGTTCTCAGATCGAGTTAAGTCGAGTCTTCAAGAAAAAGGCATCGCTGTCACATTTTCTAATCTTTATTTAAATCCGTTTTCAGGGGTGGTCGCCGATGACGTGATCTTCATGGATAACACTGGTCGCGACATTGCACGTGTGTCCAGAGTTCAGTTTGGCATTTCCATTTGGCGCCTCATGAGAGGGATAAACCCCATCTATAAAATGAAGGTTGAAAGTGCGGAACTCCGAATACCATTGTTGCCGGATTCCAAAGACGATGATTTCCTCATATTTTCAAATACTTCGGCCACCGCTCAACTCATAGGAGAAAAAACCCTGAAGGTGGAGGAGCTTACTGGAGTGATGGCGGGCATCCGATTTAAAATTGGAGCTGAACTTTTATTAAACCCATTGCCTACAAAAACCCCACGGACCCCTGAACAGGAAGCCGCAAGAATAAAGCTCCTTAGGCAGATCATCAACATCACGCACAAGGTTAAATTCGACAAAACACCCGTATTGGAAGCTCACTTTTCAGGTGATTTAGGAAGCGTAGAAAGTTGGCAAGGTTACGCTTATTTGTATGCAGCGAACCTGACCTACAGAAATACTAAAATTCATACGATCAACGTAAAGCTTAACGTTTACCAATCACTGGTCTCGGTCGAGGACTTTGCCCTTGAGACATCTGCCGGAGGATTGAATCTGTCGGGGTTCTTCGATTTCTCAACACGAAAAACAAAGTTCTCCATTTCCTCAGATTTTGATTTTACAAAAATTGAGGATATAACGGAAAACAAAAAACTAGCCTTTCTCAAGGACGTAAAACTTAGCGTGAAACCTGTTTTTTATGCTACAGTCCAAGACCTTCAAGGTTCAGGAACCATTGCGGCTACCGGCAGGTTGATCCTAGGTCACTTTATTTATAAAGGGACTTCGTTCGAAAAACTTGAGGCGCCTTTTAATTGGGCGGAAAATCAAGTCATTCTCTCCGCAGCAGAGTTGGCAGACACCAAGGGCAGCCTCAAATTAAACTGTCTGATCAATCTTAAGAAAAAAACGTTTCGGGGGGATGTTCACTGCAGTCTAAACCCCATGAACATGGCGCCCCTTGCCACAGAGAAAACTCAAAAGTACTTTCTTCTTTTTACAAAAATTTCCACCCCGCCAGAGATAATTGCCAGTTTTTCTGGGGAGGGTTCAAATGCCCAAAAACTCGTACTGGATGGAAACTTAGACCTCAATGATTTTTCTTTAGCTGGAATACCTTTTATCCGCGCCACATCTCATTTTAAATTGTCCGAAGGCAAAATGCTTTTTGACAAAAATGTTTTAGAACGAAAAGAAGGAAAAGGCTCTGGCACACTCATCTATGATTTTGTAAATCAAACTCTCGAAGTAAAAGATTTCCAAGCCAAACTGTTTCCCATCGACATCGCTACGATACTCGGCGAAAAATCAGTCCGCGCTATAAAAGATTATCAGTTTAAAGACGCGCCCACAACCAGAACAACTGGGTTAATAGACTACAAAACGGGCGAAAAAACAAATGTGAAGGTGAAGGTGCAGTCCGGAAGAGTACAATACCCGGTTAAACAATCGCTTCTTGAATTTCAATCTGCAAACGCGACGCTTCATATTGTCGGCAACACTCTCACGGTCAATGATTTCAGAGGCCGAATTTACGACGGGGCGATAAGTGGGACATCCAAGTTTTGGTTCGAGCCGAGTGGAAAAACTCGGTACGAAATGAAAATAATCCTCAACGATGTTAACTTTCAAAAGCTCACCCTATCGTTATTTAAATATGGCGAATCCTCTGGGAAAATGGATGGCGATGGTTCATTTACTGGAGTGGTGAATGATTGGACTTCGTTTAATGGCAAAGGAGCCATTAATTTGAATGAAGGCAAAGTTTTGAGTATTCCATTCATGGGCGGATTTTCAAAACTACTCGGGTCTGCACTACCCGGGCTTGGATATGCCAACGCCGAGAGAGCCTATGGAAATTACGTCGTCGAAAGTGGAGTGATAAAAGTGGAGGAGATTAAAATTGAAAGCACAACTTTTGTCGTCATTTGCAAAGGTAATTACTCAATTGAGCCTGATAAACTTGCCATGGATGCCCGCGTGAACATTCGTGCCCCACTGCTCAGTCAGTTAGGGTGGCTCGTAAGCAAAATATTTGAATACCACGCCAACGGCACATTTTCAGAACCAAACTGGCAACCGAAAAATTTTTAAGACCGCAAAAGGCCCTGTGCGCGGTTTGACAAAAGCGGCGTCCTGCTCCATATCTGATTCATGCCTCAACTGACCATTTTACCCCAAAACGTAACTGTCTCTATTCCTTCGGGAACGACCCTCATTCAGGCCGGGGAAAAAGCGGGTATTGAAATGGAAGCGGGTTGTTTTAGCTGCTCTTGCGGGACTTGTGTCGTTGAAATCGTGTCAGGGATGGAAAATCTTGAACCTGCCAGCGACAAAGAATTGGACGTCCTGGATGGTTGGAACAAAGATCCCGATAAAATTCGCCTCTCTTGTGTGGTGAAAATTTTGCAGGGTGATGTGGTCATCAAGGTTGGCCACTAACACTCCTTACCTTGAGTCCTTTGTCTTGCTCAAGCCAGCGCCTCACGTCCTGAACATTACCTTCTTTTAAAACTGCCTTCACCTTCCGGAACCCATCTCCGTAAACAGGGTCAGTATCTTTTTCAATGATCTGCACCCCTCGGACATTCCCCAGATCGGAACAAAGTCGCCAACTAACCCATTGGCACAATCCTTCATGCTCATCGTGTGATAGTTTTTGGCTTACATTGGAATAGTTTTCTGCCAGCCAATGATGCATTGTTTCGTGATACCCCACTGCATAAACCAAAGGCTCATCCATAGCAGACAACAGATAAATGGTACACTCAGCTGGCTTGCCCGTTTCCTCCTTGCGTAGATAAAATCCTTGCGACCTGTGAATGTCATTATCACGAAAAGTTTTTCCAAGAAGAAAATTAAGCGCTGTCTTATTTACCATCTTCACCACAGGAAGACTCCCTGATGTATTCATCGAAAAGGCAGAAAATTGTTTCCAAGTGGCCTGATAAATCAAATCCATACGTGACCCGGTAAGGACGGCCCGCGATTGGTGACACGACTTACAAATGAGTCTCCCATCCCCCACATCAGCCTTTGTTTTTACTGGAAGCAGGCAAATTTCACAAAATGGACCCTTAGCATGTTTCTCACAAAAGGGAACCCCTTCAACTAACACATAGGACCTGTTTCTTAATCCGCATATTTCACACGGTGAAATCGTCAAATCAAAACATTCGTCACTGCAATAGTTCCGATTTTCAACTTTTATAAAATTTGATATGATGCGTTTTTGGCATTGATGACAGGTGGGCAAAAGTTTTTCTACACACACCTCAGAACAATAATTCTTCCCTTCAAATACAGAAAAAGAAGATACAATTGACCGACCGCATGTGGCGCATCTACCCGGTGATTTTCCTGAGACCGGAAAAATAAACCCGAAAAGAATCAAGACCACAGCTAGGGTCTTAAAATTAAATAACATATTCAATCCAATGAACGCTGCTGTTCCGTGAATGCAAGCGGCATAGGGTCTATAGACTCTGAAGGATAATAAAACAGGACAGCACAAAGGTTCGCCCCAGCATTTCGGCAGGCCGCAATAAACTCCGCTGACTTTGAAACACCCCCATAGTTTGTCGTCTGGTTTCTCCATCCTGAAATTCCCATAACGGGATACACCGGCACACTCTTTTTTCCTGATTGTTTTAATGCCTGCTTGTATTCGGGAAGGGATTTTTTAAAATAAAAAGCATCGAAAGGTTTGTCCATTTCATGGGGAAGTAGTTTTATCCTGCCCTGCCATGGACCGTATTCGAACCCATTATCGTTTAATACAACAATTTCTCGTTTCTCTGGATTCCAAAATACAGAAATGGTTCCTGCACCATAATTTTTATTCTTGTATGCCTGTGCAGAAGTCACATTTCTTCTGTGCACCATTTCGCCGTTAGAATAGGTTTCAAGAAAAAGATCCATCCTTTCGGGTACACTTGCGAGTTTGTACTCCATCCGAAACTCTTTTAATCTCAGAACTCTCTGCAATCTGAGCTCTTCCTTCGGGACTTTTACAGGCAAAAAAGACACTCTCTCTTCTAGATCTTCACCATGCAAAATTGCCACTAACCCTGTAAGCACCAGAGTGACAACGCCGCTAAATAAGAAAGTTATTTTCACCGGCCGATACTCTTGTAGATAAAACCAGCAGATTCCATCACTTTAGGAGAAAAAATATTACGCCCGTCGAGAATGATTGGATTGACCATTAAATTTTTAATTCTTCCGATATCTAAAGATCTAAACTCATCCCACTCTGTAAGTATGATGAGAGCCTCGCTGCCGTCTGCGACATCATAAGGGTTTTCGCAATAGTTTAAATTTGGAAGGATCTCCCTCGTTTTTGCCATGGCTTTTGGGTCATAAACACTGATCTTCGCACCCTCTTTAATAAGGGCCTGAACGACTTCTATTGCGGCTGAGCTCCGGATGTCGTCGGTATTCGGCTTGAATGAGAGCCCGAGAACCCCAATTTTTTTATCTGTGAGGATCCACAGCGTCTCCCTAATTTTTTTAATGAACCGCTCTTTTTGAAGACAATTAATTTTTTCAACCTCTTTTAAAAGATCGAACTCATAACCCAACTCATCGGCGATATGAATAAATGCTGATAAATCCTTGGGGAAACAAGAACCGCCGTAACCGAGCCCCGCATTCAGAAATTGACGACCAATACGTTTATCGGCACCCATTCCATCTGCGACTTGTTCAACATCAGCTCCTGCCATTTCGCAAATAATCGATAGCGCGTTAATGTATGATATTTTCAGTGCAAGAAAAGAGTTGGCAGCGTGCTTGATCAATTCCGCGCTATTAATGTCTGTAACGATGATAGGCGCTTTGAAAGGTTCATAGACTTCCTTCATGGCCGCAACAGGGCGCTCATTGTTAACGCCAATGACGATGCGGTCGGGGTTCATCAAATCGCCTATAGCCGAACCTTCGCGCAAGAACTCCGGGTTGCTCACAACATCGAAATCAACTTTCGCCTTATTATAGCGACTTATCGTTTCTGCCACTTTTTCACCCGTTTGAACTGGCACAGTACTTTTATCGACTACAATTTTATAACTCTTCATCACCGCAGCAATTTCGCGAGCTACACCCTCGATAAACCTGAGATCAACACTTCCATCAGGCTGGGGAGGAGTGGGTACAGCGATGAAAATAACCTGAGATTGGTCAACCCCATCTTCAATGCTCACCGTGAATCGAAGTCGGCCTTCTGCGACATTCTTTTTAACGAGAGCTTCCAAACCCGGTTCATAGATTGGAATGTGTCCAGCCTGAAGCTGTTGGACCTTCGTCGCGTTGTTGTCAACGCATATAACCTGATGCCCAACGTCTGAAAAACATGCACCCGTCACTAATCCTACATACCCGGAACCGATTAAACAAATTTTCATATCGTAGAATAATTACAAATACCACCCTTGGATTATTTTGAACCTGAAGAACTCGGGCTACCCCCGGCAGAGCCTGTCACTGAGGGGAATCCCTTGAGTGTGAAAGTTAAAAAGACTTGGTTATCATCTTCCCCACCTCGGTTCAGTACACGCCGAAATGTGAGACTCGTAGCCCAACTTGGAAAATCTCGGTACAACGAATATTCTTGGTCTTCAATTTCACCTGTTTCTGCTTCCAGACGCCAGTTCATGCCGACCGCCCAATCTTCGTTCATGCGATATCTAAACCCAGGTCCAAAGGTCGCTGTGCTTTGAAAAAATTCGTCATCATTCAAATAGCGTGTGTCCATCCACAAATCGAAATTACCGGCAACTTGAAAGGTGGTCCTCGTATTCACTTCATCCAAGTTAAACTGCCCCAGGTCAGTTCTCGTATCCAACTCAAAGGTCAACCAACGCAACGGTTTAAGTGTCACTTCATTATAAAGATCAGAAAGCCGACCCTCCCGCCGACGCGGATTTTTTTCAATATTCACTTCGTAATAAGTGTTCCAATCAATCAAATCCCAGTTTTCTTTAGTCTTATCAGTGGCATACACACCACGACGAGTTTGAAGTTTGTTCCGAACCCCAAGTCGAATAACGTTCTGGTCGTCAATAGAATCAATCGACCTAAACTGCGGAAATTCAATTGGAGCTAAACGCGTGCTCGGCAATTGGGAATCAAAGGGAAATATTTTTGTCGGATCTTTCGTAACACGCACAAAACTATAATTTAAAGAGGGTTGCATGATATGTCGTAAACCATCGATATCGAGTTTTGAGTTCTGATAATCTGTCCACGTTTTATGCATTTTAAACGAGAATTCCACCCCCGTGTTCGCAGCACCCCGGAAAACGTCGTCATTACTACCGCTCAATCCAGGAATCGATGTCGCATCGGGACTGTCTGAATAATAGGTTCCCCTTATTCCGGCGCGTGGAACGATATTAAGCCATTTCCAAGCGGCCACTGGATAGCTCAGTTGATGAAAACTATCCAATCGAGTGGCGTCAAAATCAGAGGGAAATGTATTCGCGCGGGTTTGCAAAATACCGTTGGAAGTGGGAGAGGGTAGATCGGAAAAGGCCCGGCGCAAACGGGCGACACTTGTTTCTCCTTCGTAATTTAAATTTGTCTTCGCAATTTTCTGACGTTTCAGATCAAGCGCAAGTTCCGGCATCCGCTCAACGGTTTCAAAAAAGTCATTCATTTGCAATCGCGACACCAAACTGACCGTATAATTGGGGTCGTATTTTGTAACATCCACTACGTTATCAGGCTGAACTTCCTTTGCAAATTCTCGTTGAAAAAAGTCCTCGGTCACATGGCGATCACTCCATTTATTAATATCAAATGTTGCAGCAATATCGTCTGTGATATGGTTCCTTTGACGGACCTGAACTCGGTATCGGGTTTGCTCGACGAACCGTGTGTCTCGCCCATTTCGGATATTCGAATCTTGGTCTTCGATAATGAAAGTCTTTATATGGC
>JAWXCD010000047.1:0-14963 GCA_034440535.1 Verrucomicrobiota bacterium
CACACATTTGTTATGTGTGGAATAATTGATCCGCAAAAGCTCTTCATATTCAGCTTCATCCAACATTATTACACACATTTGTTATGTGTGGAATAATTGGTCCGCAAAAGCTCTTCATATTCAGCTTCATCCAACATTATTACACACAATTGTTATGCGTGGAATAATTGATCCGCAAACGTGGCGTTTAACCGTATGGGCATTACCATTTTCCGGAAAATACTCCCAAAGGGATTTCGTCGTAAAACCCAGTCTCTGAAAAAGAATCCCGAAGGGACTTGCTACAGAGCTCAAGCTCTAAAAGAAGAATCCCAAAGGGATTTCGTCACACAGCCCAGGGTTGCTCGTCCTCGAGAAACCCTGGGTAAAAGTCCTCACACACACAACCCCAAAGGGGTTGCGTCCATGAACCGAGAGAATCCCTTTTGATGGGATTCGTCGCGAGCAGCGGCAACGCGGTTGCGCCCACGTCGCACACGCATTCGCATTCCACTAGGGGCTTTGGGTCATGTGTTTGGGGTCGAGCAACTCGTCGACACGTTGGCGGGAGAGACCGGAGCGTTCGTAGGCGACTTCCTTGATGGTCCGGCCTTCGGCATACGCCGATTTGGCGATGGCGGTCGCTTTTTCGTATCCAATTTCGGGAACGAGGGCGGTGGACAAAATGGGGTTACGTTCGAGGGCTCGCTCGATCGCTTCTTTGTTGACGGTAAATCCCTTGATCGCTTTATCCGCGAGGTGCCGGGCGGAGTGGCTTAGGAGTTGGATAGATTGTAAAACATCGTGCGCTATGAGAGGCATCATGGTGTTGAGTTGAAAGTTACTATGGTGGTTTCCAAGGGTGACGGTGAGATCGTTACCGATGACTTTCACACACGCCATCATGACGGCCTCTGGAATGACCGGATTTATTTTTCCAGTCATGATACTCGAACCGGGTTGCAGCGCTGGAAGTTGAATCTCTCCCACACCAGCGAGAGGCCCTGAATTCATCCAACGCAGGTCGTTCGCAATTTTGAAAACAATAGTGGCCGCTGTTTTGAGTTCTCCGCTCAGAGAACAAATCGCGTCCAAAGCAGACTGCGCCGCAAAATGATTTTGCGTTTCTTTAAACCTGATTCCAGTGTGAACACTGATTTGTTTGATCACATCGGATGCGAAATCTTTGGGCGCGTTTAATCCCGTTCCCACGGCAGTACCCCCCAAAGGCAACTCCTCCAAAGCGGGCGAAAGGGCCAAGGTACGATCAATCGAAGCTTTAATCTGAGAAGTCCAACCAGAAATTTCCTGTCCGAAAGTGATCGGCACTGCATCCATCAAATGGGTCCGGCCCGTTTTAACCAAGTTTTCGAGTTCCTGTGCGCGCAGGTGCAACACATGGTACAACCTATGAAAAGAGGGTGCGAAGGTTTTATCCAATTCCACACACACACTGACGTGGATCGCACTCGGAATGACATCATTGGATGATTGCCCCATGTTCACGTGATCATTTGCATGAACCGCCACAGATGATTTGTGCGATGCCATCAAAATCTGTTCGGCACGGGAGGCAATGACCTCGTTGGCATTCATATTTGTGGAAGTGCCTGAACCCGTCTGAAAAATATCCAGAGGGAATTCCCCATTCCATTTTCCATCTACAACTTCGCGAGCGGCTTGGACCACAGCTTGGGCCAGCTCTTCAGGAAGTCGTCCCGCGCGGCCATTCACTTCCGCGGCGCTTAATTTTATAAGCCCTAATGCCTTAATAAATGCGTTAGGAAAAGTCAGATCACTAATCTGGAAATTATCGATAGCTCGTTGAGTTTGTGCTCGATAAAGGGCATTTTTGGGCACGCGCACTTCGCCCATCGTATCCCGTTCTACTCTATAATCCATAACCCTCCTTTTTTGACTGGCGACAGGAGTACGATAAAGTAAAGTGTCCCCATGTCGCTGGCAGATTTAAGACGTGAGTATACGATAGCTGGACTCCGAAAGAAAGACCTGAGTCCTGATCCTTTTGCGCAATTTTTAAAGTGGTTTTCTGAAGCACTCGCTGCGCCCATTAAGGACGCCAACGCCATGGTACTCGCGACCGCGGATAGGAATGGGGCGCCATCAGCTCGGACTGTGCTCCTCAAAAACTTCAATGAACAAGGCTTTGTCTTTTTCACAAACTACAACAGCCGCAAAGGCCGTGAGTTGGCTGAAAACCCAAAAGCCTCCTTGGTTTTTTTCTGGCCTGACCTCGAACGCCAGGTTTGCATTCGCGGTGTGGCATCAAAAACCACAAGAGAGGAAGCCGAAATTTACTTTCACAGCCGACCACTGGGAAGTCAGTTGGGCGCGTGGGCTTCCGCGCAAAGCGAATCTATAGCTTCGCGCGACGATCTCGAAAAGCAGTTGTTAGCCGTAACCGCCCGTTTTAAAGATCAAACTATTCCCATGCCTGAAAATTGGGGAGGGTTCAGACTGGCGCCACATGCCATAGAATTCTGGCAAGGCCGACCCGACCGTCTTCACGACCGGTTCGTTTACTTGTTTGCTGGTGACCAATGGAAGCTTGAAAGGCTATCCCCGTAAAAGGATAGGACTTTCGCGACAGATGTATGGGACGTTAAGTTTTGTGTTACAAAACCAAGGTCAAAGACTAAGCCCCTTTGGGCATTTTTAAACTTGCCCGCTCGTACATTGATTTCAGACCTTTCACGGCGCCCGGTGGGTTGCTATATCGCTTTTGACCGTCGAAAGAAAATCTTGGCCAATCCGAAAAAGGCCAACCTTCATACGCGTACGGAATGTAATGGTTCACAATGACGTGCCTGAAAAAGTCGGCGTTTTCGACGGGGCCACCCTTGTGAATAAGGGTGCCATCAAAAATAACCACATCACCTTTCTTGGCATCAACAGCAACTTCTTTAAGGCCGTTTTGCTCAAAAAGTTTGTCGACATCCTCGTTGTATCCCGTCCAACTCGCTGGATCCTGAGTATCGGTAAACCCACGGTCAGCTCCAGTGATCAATCGCTTTTTATTGGAACCTTCCTGCACGTAGATGGTGCCGTTAAAAAGCCCCACGTCGACCAAGGGAATCCATGCTGCAAAGCAAGCGGGGAGATAATATTGATCCTGATGACGTCCCTGTTGGGATCCCTTATAAAAGTACATGGACTGAATGCCGTCTACTTTTTCCCCTAAACAATCTTCCAAAGGATTTTTAAGCTTGGAGTGGATGAGCCAATTCATCGAAAGCTCATCGAACAAATGGGGATTCATTACGCGGCTCCAATTACCATCCGGTCTTGCGGGATAATCTGGATCGGTCAAACGCCCATCATGATAATCCACCATTTTCTGACTCAACTCATCACATTCATTAGCGTCGAAAAGACCACGCAAAATGACATAACCCTTTTCGCGATAGTTTTCCTTCTGCTCCGCAGTTAAGCCCGATAATTGATCCGTCGTTGTCATACTTAATTTGTGTGTTTTAAAAATTGGCTATCTTCAAATACTGATCAGCGTCCTATATTACTTCCATCGGAAGACGCCGTCAACCTAGGTCTTATTCTCACATTTTACCGGGTGATTTCACCAAAGTAAGAGGTGCCTTTAGGATTTCACTGGCCATTCAAATCTGTCTTTGCGCTAGAAATTTCATTTTCAGATCATTTCCTTAAATCTGTGTGAATCAGTGTAAGTGTGCGGTTCCAAAGCGCCGCGTAAAGTTCTGTCCCTTTGGTGGGTGAAGTTATTTCCGGTTTCGGATCTCGAATCCCCCTTCTCGAAATGATCTTCTAAATAAGGTCGTTACCCTTGTTTACCTTCGATAGCGCAAAGCAGCACAGCGGCGGCAATACCCAATCGACGATCCAGAAGTCCCGATTGGTCCTTAGAAAAGTCCAATTTGACTTTCATAACGAATGGATTGAAGTTTTGTTTGAAATCACATACCGGGGCACTGTTGATATCACCCGTGTAATGTTGAGGGATAAATGGGATATCAAGGAGGCGCCGTACTAAGGCAAGAACTAGGCTATCCTCCAAAATTTTACCCGTTTGCTGATCATTATTATCAAGAAAAACCCATTCGTCTCGGAACATCGATTTCAAACCTTTACGAGCCAAGGCCCCCAGTTTTTCGTTAGTTTTGGGGTCCCAAACATCGTAGGTCGAAGAGAAATCCAGTATTTTTCTGGCCTTAATCACTAACACCTCTTCCGCTTTATTTTCGCCTGAATAAACTCGAATATCCTCTTTAAGTTTAAAAGCCTTCATCTCCGAGAAAAAAGCCACCGAATCGTCAGGCGCATAAATATGAAAAGCGCCACCGAACAATTTAAAAACTTTGCGTCTGACCGTGTAATGAGGATGCGAAAACCTTGGATCTAATAGAGCCGAAACCGCACGAGACTCTCCAATGGGAGCCGCAGGCAACGGAGGAGGGCCGCTAGGAGATGCTTCAAAATTCAATTGGCAATGCTCACCTAAAGTTTTCCAACCCGGGTCTCCTTCTTTCCAACAAGGCGTTTCAGCCGGTTGCTGTTCAGTCGAAAGGATATCGCCAATTTGATCAAGCGTGTAAGGACCTTCGTTCTGCCCGTTGATGAGAAGAAAATAATTCATAAGAAAGTGTGCCTAATTTTAATCTCAAATGCGATGAGAAAAAAGGTGGGAACGATGTTCAAATTCTCTACGGGAGGCTAACAGCTTTTCATGGGTGTATCTTATTGTTTCAGAAGACCAGCTTGTTTGAGCAGGGCCTTTGATTCAGGGTCGCGACCCCGGAAAGCGCGGTACACTTCCATGGGATGTAATCCACCGCCCAACCCGAGAATCGTGTCGCGAAACTTGAACCCCAGTTCGCGAACAGCCGTCCTATTTTCAAGACCCACTTCCTCAAACGCAGAAAACGCGTCAGCACTCAAAACCTCGGCCCATTTATAACTGTAGTATCCAGCCGCGTAACCCCCAGCAAAAATATGACTAAACGCACACAAAAACTCATCGCCTGAAATAGGTGCCATTACAGTCGTGTGAACCGCTAACCGACGCCTAACCCCCGAAGGCGTTTCCTTTCCGCCTGGTTCGTACCGGTGATGCAACTCAATATCGACTAACCCGAGATGGATTTGCCTCAACATACCGCTCCCGCTCATAAACTTCCGGGCCGTCAAAAGCTTTTGATAAAACTCCTCTGGCAACACTTCTCCCGTTTGCCAATGTTTCGCCATTCCAAAAAGGGTCTCGCGGTCGTAACACCAGTTCTCCATAAATTGACTGGGCAACTCCACTGCGTCCCATTCCACATTATTAATTCCCGCCGCCGCTGGGTAATCAACCTTTGTCAGCATATGCTGTAGCCCATGGCCAAACTCATGAAACAACGTTTCAACTTCCCTGAACGTCATCAAGCTGGGCTTATCGTCCACGGGCGGAGTTTGATTGCATATTAAATAAGCGACGGGTTTTTGAAAAATGGATTTTCCTTCCTCAATTCCTTTCGCCCGCCCAATGCATTTATCCATCCATGCGCCCCCCTGCTTTTCTTGGGGTCGACTATAGGAATCGAGGTAAAACGAAGCCACAAGCTCCTTTTTGTCGTCGTAGATTCGGAAAAATCGGACATCGGGATGCCAAACGGGCGCCTCCCCGTCAGCGGGTTCGACGGTCATTCCAAATAAATCACGGGTTAACCCAAATAATCCATCCAACACATTGGGCAGTGCAAAATAAGGACGCAGCTGTTCGTCGGTGAACCCGAACGATTTTTCAAAATGTCGCTCAGACCAGAACGCGGCATCCCACGGTTGAAAATCCGTTCCCTCCGCAGCTCCTTCAGCCTTGGCGTACTGTCGAAGCTCATCAAACTCGCGGTGGGCGGCATCAAAACTTATGGCACGGAGTTCCTCGAGCAGATTCTCCACGTTCGAAACGGACAAGGCCATCTTACGTGACAAACTCAGTTCAGCAAAAGAGTTATAACCCAACAATCGCGCTTTTTCTTGGCGCAATGCGAGTATCCGCTCGATCAACGGATTGTTATTCGACTCCCCTTCGGAGGCCCGACCAACAAACGCCCGAAATACTTTTTCCCGCAAATCCCTTCGGCGACTGTGTTGCATGAAAGGTCCGTAAGCGGGGAAATCTAAAGTAATACGCCACGGTCCCGTTTCAGGGGTGGAATCCATCCCAGCATTTTTTGATATTTGTGAAGCTAAACTTAAGAGCGAAGGGGGAAGTCCTGAGACTTCTTCTTTTGTGGTGAGATCCATGTCAAACGACTTTGTCGCGTCGAGTACGTTATTGGAAAATTTAGTCGCAAGGTCAGCGAGTTCGATTTGAACGGCATTAAATCGCTCCTTAATTCCGCCTGTCAAAGCCACACCTGATAGTTCTGCGTCACGGATATATGATTCAACAATCCGTTTTTGCGCTACGTCGCAAGTGGCCCAATCAGAGCCCGATTTAAGGGATACATACGCCTCATACAATGGACGACTTTGTCCTGCCCTACTTGAAAACGCCACGATCTTTGGCTCCATCGCCTCATGGACCTTACGCCATTCGGGGGAGTTTTTAACCATCACTAAATGACTCACCACGCCCCAGGTCCATTCGAGACGGGCGCTGATTTGGTCCAGGGGTTCAACGAGAGACACCCACGTGGGTTGAACGCCTGATTCAAGTCTGGAGAATTCCTTTTCCAAATCCTCAAGTAAAAAAGTGATCGCCGGTTCGACGTGCTCGGGGAAAATATTCGAAAAGTTGGGAAGTCCCTTACATTTTAAAAGCGGGTTTGAGTGAACATCATTCATGCAAAAACTATCAGGCGTTTTTTTAGACAGTCCAGCCTTCACTCAAAGGAAGCCCAGTTTGAGTCATAGCCATCGAGATCGCTGGGGTTTCTTGCCCAAATAGGTTCATGCCCGAAAAAAAAGGCTGAATGGCCCTCGCACACGCCCAGCGCAGTCAAGTTTAGGTTGCTTCTCGATATTCTTGTAGTACAATAAATGCAATTACAATTCACCCCAGAGGTAATTTTATGACTGATGAATCTGTTAGTTTCTTCGAGCTCTACGCAAAGGTTTATCCTTACCTCATCCTCTCGGTACTCGTTTCCCTTTTCGCTGTTATCTTGATTCGTTATCTTTGGGTCGTTTTCCATAAGGAAGCCAAACGCATCGACGTTCAACGCATCTACCTAAAAACATTGCGTAACTTAGCTCCCAGAAAATAAGTGTGAAGTCTTTGGCTTTGCGGTGAGTACAATTAATTCTTGATTTGTGACAGTTATGTTTTAACCTTCATTTGCTTTAGGCGGGGGAGCCCAGATGGGCTGAGAGTTTGCTAAACGGCAATAACCCCTTGAACCTGATGCGGTTAATACCGCCGAAGGGAGGCCAAACGTCGGTTTTATTCGTGAAACTGTGCGTCCTTCTTAGGCGTCAAAGAATCCAAATTTGATGAAACGCCAGCCTTTTAAATCTGCAATTCGCACATCTGGATTTGTTAACGCCTTTTCTTCCACAACATACCACCGGTTTCTAGCCTTATGATTGCAAAAATTTCAGAAAACACTCCACAAAGCACCGATTCTCTTCCCAATTCCACCCGCGTTTTTGTCGAGAAGTCGGTGGTGTCAGGGTCCCAATCACTAGAAATAAAAGTCCCTTTCCGCGAAGTTTCATTAAGTGACACCAAAAAGTACGACGGCACTATCGAAAAAAATGAGCCCGTACGCATCTACGACTGTTCCGGACCATGGGGTGATCCAACTGAAACCTGCGATGTGAACCAAGGGTTAAAACCCATCCGTGCGGAATGGATAACATCACGGGCCGATGTTGAAGCGTATGATGGGCGCACGATACGCCCGGAAGATAACGGATATCTCACGGAAAAACATGCCGAATACGCGAGCCAAGCCGAGCGCAATCGACTGGAACCTTTCCCGGGCCTTAATCGCCAACCTCTTCGGGCAAGTCAGGGACATCCCGTGACCCAACTTTGGTACGCGCGGCAAGGGATTATCACTCCTGAGATGGAATACATCGCCATCCGGGAAAATATGGGCCGCAAAGAAGCTTTCACTCAGGTAGAAAACAAAAAAGGTGACCGGCGTGTCCTATCTCAACAGCATCCGGGTCAAGCATGGGGCGCTGTCATTCCAAAATTTATAACCCCTGAATTCGTTCGAGACGAAGTCGCCCGGGGCCGCGCTATTATCCCTGCGAATATTAATCACCCTGAGCTTGAGCCCATGATAATTGGCCGCAATTTTCTCGTAAAAATTAACGCGAATATCGGCAACTCGGCCATTGCATCATCCATCGAAGAAGAAGTCGAAAAAATGAGATGGGCGACAAAATGGGGAGCGGATACCGTCATGGACCTTTCCACAGGTAAAAACATCCATGCCACACGGGAGTGGATTCTTCGCAACTCACCTGTCCCGATTGGCACTGTTCCGATTTATCAAGCCTTGGAAAAAGTGGGCGGCAAGGCTGAGGACCTCACGTGGGAAATTTTTCGCGACACACTTATTGAACAAGCTGAACAGGGCGTCGACTATTTTACTATTCATGCAGGCGTCCTGCTTCGTTACATACCCATGACCGCAAACAGGGCCACTGGCATTGTGTCACGCGGGGGTTCAATCATGGCTAAATGGTGTCTTTCCCATCATAAAGAAAATTTCTTGTACACACACTGGGACGACATTTGCAAAATCATGGCCGCCTATGATGTCAGTTTTTCCATAGGTGACGGACTCAGACCCGGTTCTATAGCGGATGCCAACGACGAGGCGCAATTTGGCGAGCTTGAAACCCAGGGCGAACTCACCACACGCGCATGGGAGCATGGCGTCCAAGTCATGAATGAAGGTCCAGGACATGTGCCGATGCATATGATTCAAGAGAATATGGAAAAACAAATAGAATGGTGCCATGAAGCTCCTTTCTACACGCTGGGCCCGCTCACGACCGATATCGCCCCGGGGTACGATCATATTACGAGCGGCATTGGAGCGGCCATGATCGGCTGGTACGGATGCGCGATGCTTTGTTACGTGACTCCAAAAGAGCATCTTGGATTACCCAATAAAAAAGACGTTAAAGATGGTGTGATCGCCTACAAGATCGCAGCCCACGCAGCGGACTTGGCAAAGGGTCATCCGGGCGCCCAGTACAGAGATAATGCCCTGAGCAAAGCACGGTTTGAATTTCGCTGGTATGATCAATTTAACCTTTCGCTAGACCCTGAAACAGCTCTTGCTTACCACGACGAAACACTCCCCCAAGAAGGCGCCAAATCCGCCCATTTCTGTTCCATGTGCGGCCCTCATTTCTGTTCCATGAAAATCACCGAAGACGTGCGGAAATACGCCGCCGAGCATGGCATGACCGAGGACGATGCAGTAAAAAAAGGACTTGAGGAAAAATCCAAAGAGTTCGTTGAAAAAGGTTCGGCCGTTTACCAATAAGTCATTTAAAGGCGACTCAATAGTAGTCCGCGAAGTGGACCCGATTAAAAAGGGTCCAACTTCCAACTCCCAACTCCCTTTCGGTGGCTTGTTTTAAATGTCACCTGCGAGGCTTGATAAAGCAACCGCAGGGATTCTCTTCATTTCCACCAGACGCTTTTTAATTTTACCATCGGTCCCAGACATAGCCAAAACGAGAAAAGTAACCAGGACGAGAAACCCCAACCCCATTCCCCATCGTTGGGAACGGCGAACCTGAAAATAAGGATCGTCACTACTGATGTGCCCACCCATAACAGCCTTAATTTTTGGCCAAGCTTGGACAACGATCAAAACATAGAGAATGAGAAAAATAAAGTTAAACCACCACACCAACAACGCCGTAAATAAAACTAATCCGAGGATCCAGAACTTTGGACTTAATATTCCAATAATCCGACCCCCATCCAACGGGGTCATGGGGATTAAATTAAATAAATTTAATACAAACCCCATATTCGCAAGGGCAAGAAAAAGGAAACTTCCTGTCGCCATATAAACTCCGTAACAAGCTATCGCGCCAATCGTCCCTAAGATAGGACCGCCAATCCCCACCACGGCTTCCACCCAAGCATTTTTTGGCATGTCTTTCATCATGATGAACGCACCCACAAACGGAATAAACACAGGTGCCGAGACTGGGAGTTTCATTATTTTAGCCGCCACTGCGTGACCCAACTCGTGTACGAATATCAGGAGGACAAGACCCACTGCAAATTTCCACCCTAGGAGGAGCGCATACACCCCGATCGTAATGATCATTGACCCGCCGGTTTTAAGGATTATGGGAATAAATTTCCCGAAGTTTAAAAGAACGACACCTATTACCCCTAATATGCCTAGAATGTTTCTTTTCTTCGGTGGCGCCTCGATGGCTGGTGGAAAGGGCCGGTTCTCTTCAATCATAATTTTATAAATTTATAAGCACGATCAATGCGAGCAATAGTTATTTGTGAAGCTGACAAAAACCCGATCATCCTAACTGATACTTAAACCCAGTTCATTTTCAACAGAAACTCCGCATTGGATTGTGTCTCGCCCAGCTTCTCAACCATAGACTCAACCGCTTCGACGGCAGGAAGTGCGTTGAGCACTTTCCGCAGGGCAGTCACGCGTTTAAGTTCGTCAGGATGATACAAAATTTCTTCGCGACGTGTGCCAGACCCAGTAATATTGATCGCTGGGAAAATTCGTTTATCCATCAGATCGCGGGAAAGATAAAGCTCCATATTCCCTGTGCCTTTAAATTCCTCAAATATAACGTCATCCATGCGACTCCCTGTCTCCACCAGAGCGGTCGCCACAATAGTCAAACTTCCACCTTCCGAAACGTTTCGCGCACAACTGAAAAACTTACGTGGTTTTTCTAAGGCCTTGGCATCCACGCCTCCGCTCATGGTCCGGCCATGGTTCGGCTGCACCGCGTTATATGCCCGCGCCAAACGCGTAATACTATCCAACATGATCAGCACGTCCTTTTTGCCTTCGACCAGACGTTTGGCTCGTTCCATCGCCAGCTCCGCCACTTGGATATGGCGCTCCGGTTTTTCATCAAACGTGGACGCAATGACCTCCCCATCAATTGTTCGCTCCATGTCCGTCACTTCCTCGGGCCGTTCATCGATAAGGAGCATCATGATATGCATCTCAGGGTTGTTGAGAGAGATGGCATGAGCCATTTTTTGCATGAGCACCGTTTTTCCAGTTCGCGGCGGGGCAACAATGAGACAACGCTGACCTTTACCCAAAGGACACAACAAATCAATAACCCGCGAACACATTTCAGCTGGGTCGTGTTCTAGAATAATCCGTTCCGTAGGAAACTCGGCTGTTAGCTGGTCAAACGGAGCCCTTGTTTTAACTTTCTCGGGATCTTCTTTGCCTATGGCTTCAATCTTTAAAAGCGCAAAGTATCGCTCCTTATCCTTTGGAGGTCGCACCTGCCCGGAAATGGAATCACCTGTCTGCAAGGCAAACCGCCGAATTTGAGAAGGTGAAATGTAAACATCTTCCGGGCACGGCAAGTAATTGTGCTGGGGATAACGTAGGAACCCAAAACCTTCGGGCATGATCTCCACAATACCTTCTGCGAACATGTGCCCATGCTTTTCCGCGTTACGCTTGATGATCTCAAAAGCGAGTTCATTAGCCGGAATGGGAGAAGACTCATCTATCCCATATTGACGTGCCATTTCCTGAAGCTCAGGTTGCGTCAAAGCTTGCAGTGATGCCACATCAAGGTTTGTGCCAGCCAGATCCTCACCGCGCCGACGCCGACGAAAGTACTTTTTTCCTCGGCGATGACCGGACTTAAAGTTTTTAGAGGAATCTCCTTCATGGTTCTGGTCCGATTCAAAGGCGTGCGGTGCCGGAACTTGTTGAGGTTCAGAGGTATTGGATGATGGTTTTGCGTGTTCGTCGGAAGACATATCGTTGTGGAAGGGTTATTTGGATGCAAGTTTCCGGAGGAGAGACATTACCTGATCTTTCAGGACCTCCGCAGTGAACTCGTTCCAAACAACAAAATCTGCGTACAACAACTTATGAACCAGAGAGAGTTGGGCGTCAATACGGTTTTGCGCTTCATTTTCAGAAATTTGGCGGTGCTCCATGAGTCTGCGCTTCTGAGTCGCCTCAGAACATCCGACGGCGACAATGTAATCAAAGGAATTTTCTGCCTGTGTTTCGTACAACAATGGGATCTCCACAAGTACATTCTTTCCGAGGAGTTGCGCTTCTTTCACCTGTTTTTTCCACTCAATTCTAATCAGTGGATGGACGCTATCATTTAGTTTTTTTCGTGCCTCTGAGTCCATAAAAACGAGTGCTCCGAGTGATTTTCGATTTATTTCCCCAGACGGAAGAAAATAAGAAATGCCAAACTCCAGTTTGATCGCCTCCTTGACCTCAGGGCGCGTTAACACTTCGTGGCCAATTAAATCTGTCCGGACAACGCTCCAACCGTCTGATTCAAAGTACTGCGCAACCGTACTCTTGCCCGTGGCAATCCCACCTGTGAGGCCGAGGTTCATTCAATATTAGGGCATTCCGCTTGTAATATGTCCATCGCCAAACAAGCAATAACCTTTTCCATCATGATAAGAATAAATTTCCGAAACCAACCGAATTTTGTTCGGAGACAAACTTAACTCAGAATTTGCACTTAATGAGGGGTTGATTCCAGAATAGAGATACCTGTAGCTACTTCCAATTTCATTTAGATAATATCCCTGATTGCGACTCTTTTTATTTTCAGGACACAAAAATGTTTTTTCAGGGATATAAACATTAAGGATACTAGGCAAATCGATCATTCCAGGAATAAGTTCATCGGACAACGTTTCAAGAGGATTCTCCCGCAAATCAGTATCTCTATTTGCAGGAAAAAACCCATCATTATCAGCTGCATATGAATTTAAACCTGTATAAACACTTCTTAAATTATTAATGCATTGGACACCGGAAGCCCGTGCTTTGACATTTTTCGAAATAGAAAAAGTTGCCAACAAAAGAATTGACACTACAGCACACGCAACAATCAACTCCAATAGGGAGATGCCACGATCAGAAACTGAAGTCATCTCTTGTTTCAAGTTTGGACTTTTTATTTGGTACTTTTAAAAGAATTGTGTAACTAATTGCAGGTGTATTATTAATGAGTTCAGTACCGCCAATTGGAGAAAGTTTAGGTGCTATATTGAAGGCTAATATCTTCCAAACGCCTGCCGCAGTTACTGATAGCTCAGAAAGAGCTGATTCGGCAAAAAATGAACCAAAAATTGGACTGCTTTTAACGGAACTCAGCAATCGACTACCTCTCTTAGAAAAACTTATAGAACTTAAGGTTGAACCTACAATCCAAGTATGAGTTTCTGATCCGGAATAAGGACTACTTAAGAAAAATTGCTGACCATCCGGTGATTGTATGAAAATATAATTACTATTAGGAAAAACTTGAGTTACTTTTAATTGAACTTCAATTTCTTTTACAACCCTAGTATCTGAAACTGTGAATTCATCGAAAATGAGTCCCTCACCAGATAGGTTTCCAGTAGCTGTTATTGAATCTAATGTTTCCGTATTTGATTCAAAGATTACTGATCTTCTCTCGGGATCTATCATGTTTGAATAACTATCGGATGTAAAAGTCCTGCGTTTAGTATCTGTGTTCTCAGTCTTTTTATCTACTGTTCCTGCGTTCGAATGTAAGAGTAAAATAATATTTACGAGAATGTATGAAAGGAACTTTAAACTTGCAGAAGTTACAATATTATTGGTTTTCATGTGACACATTTTCTGATGCAACATCTACCTTTTGCCCAGCAGGATCAATAATATTGGCTGTTACGAAGATCATCAAGTTTCTTTTTATCGATTGTTCCAACTTATTCCTAAATAAACGTCCAAGTCCCGGGATGTCACCCAAAATGGGAACCTTATCATCAACTTTTTGAACATCTTCCCGGATTAAGCCTCCTAAAGTGACCGTTTCCCCGTCGTAAACATTCACCTCAGTTATTACGCGGCGAACGCTGAAGATGGGCTGATTAATTACATTAGCGGTAATAAGTGCACCTTGGCCTCCATCAAAAGTAGGGGCAAAAATAGCACTTCCGTAGTTAACAAATCCTTCAAACTCAACGACTTCCGGCACAAGTGTCATACTTATTGTACGTTGATTGGCACTCACCACAGGTGTGACACTTAAAATTATGCCGGTTTCGCGACTGACGAAGCCCGTTGGATTAGCTGGGGCAACAATAGGCAAAGAGGATGCATTCCCGCCCGTACCTGTCGGAATCTGAGGTTTTTCAAATTCAGTTGGATAAATAAATTCGCGTGTAATCTGAATTTTTGCTTCTTTTCCATTTTTTCCAACAACAGAAGGGGCCGAAAGAAGATCGACATTTTTCTTTTGAGCCAAGGCACGAATGACTAACTGGAACTGGGGTCGAGTGATCACACCCGTCAACGCAGCAATCGCATTAGGAGAGGCGGCCGCTACGCCAGCTCCCAGTAAAAGGGCGTCAATTGAAGAAGTCGCAAGCCCTGCTCGACCTCCGCTTCCATTTGAGTTACGCACGCCACCTGTGAGTAAATTATTCACCCCGTCAGCCGTGGCGGCCCCTTGAATGGTAATTTCATTACTTCCATTATCTGTGGTAATTCCAAAAGCTCCCACTAACCAATCAAATCCAAGCTCATTTAAATCGTTCTGAGTCAATTCAACAAATTTTGTTTCAACCAAAATTTGATTTTCATTTTCACCCGATAAAACCAAGCTCTCGATTTTATCTAATTCTTCTGGTGTGTTTTTTACACTAATTTTTGTGGGTCCCAATTTGGTCGCTGTACTCCCGGGAGCATCAAACAGGACGCCTTTTTCAATCAAAGCTTCTTTCACTCCTGACACGACAATTCCCCCACCCCCACCAACGCGGGAACTTGGCCCAA
>JAWXCD010000048.1:0-59890 GCA_034440535.1 Verrucomicrobiota bacterium
CTGAATATGAAGAGCTTTTGCGGATCAATTATTCCACACATAACAAATGTGTGGGTTGTTCGCGAATCCTCGCGAACGAATCCCAAAGGGATTCCGCCATATAGCCCAGGGTTGCAAAGCTACCCTGGGTATTGCGGAAAAATCCGCACAACCCCAAAGGGGTTGCGTCTCCGTTCTAAGGGACAGACAAACTATTCTCGAATTCTTCACGACGAATCCCAAACGGATTCCGCCACATAGCCCAGGGTTGCGCCTTTCGCACGTTGAGTCCCCGTCACTGGAAACAAAAAAACCGGCGGGAGGGATCCGCCGGTTTTGAAAGTGGTCGAAAAGCTAAGGGGTGAGTTTAAACGGGGGCTGCTACGTTTTCCTCGAGCTTTTGTTGGACGGCCTTTGCAATCTTATCGAACAACTCGGGTTGTTGTTGGAGAAGTTGGCGGGTACCGTCGCGGCCTTGGGCCAGTTGTTCTGAACCGAAGGAGAGCCACGAACCTTTCTTTTCAATGACACCGCGTTCGATTGCGAAATCGATCATTGAACCTTCGCGGGAGATACCTTCGTTATAAAGAATATCGAACTCGGCTTCGCGGAAGGGTTGGGCCACTTTGTTTTTGACGATTTTCACTTTTACGCGGTTACCGATGATTTCGCCGTCAGGGCGTTTAATCGCGTCTTTTTTGCGCATGTCGATTCGGACAGAAGCGTAATATTTTAAGGCTTTGCCGCCGGGCGTCGTTTCGGGGCTGCCGAACATGACACCGATTTTTTCGCGCAATTGATTGGTAAAGATACACGTTGTACGAGCTTGGCTTAATAAACCTGTGAGTTTGCGCATGGCTTGGCTCATGAGCCGTGCTTGAAGACCCATAACGGAATCTCCCATGGCCCCTTCAAGTTCCGCCCTGGGAACAAGTGCCGCCACAGAGTCGATGACGATAACGTCCAAGGCGTTGGATTTGATAAGTGTTTCTGCGATCGTAAGCGCTTCTTCACCTGAGTCAGGCTGCGAGACGAGGAGTTGATCCAGATCGACCCCGATCTTTTTTGCGTAGGCTGGGTCGAGGGCGTGTTCGGCGTCGATAAATGCCGCAAGGCCTCCACGTTTCTGCGCGTTAGCGATGATGTGTGAGACCAAGGTCGTTTTCCCAGAGGATTCCGGTCCGTAAATCTCAATGATACGCCCACGGGGAACGCCACCGACTCCTAAAGCCCAATCAATGGCCACTGAGCCTGTCGGGATCACATCAATCTTAACTTTCGATTGTGCGTCACCGAGTCGAAGGATCGAACCTTCGCCAAATTGTTTGGAGATGGCTTGGATCGCCATATCGAGGTTCTTATCCCGGGCCGCGTCTTTTTTTGACGTTGGGGCATCTGGTTCTTTCACTTCCGCTGCTTTTGCCATAATTTTTGTAAGTTAGACGTTTGTATGAACACAATAGCTTTAAAACAACCCGAAAGAAAGTCAACAGGCGCGATAAAAGATTTTTGCTCCCTTTTAAAGGCCCGTTCACCCCACGGATGTTCTATACACCATGACGTTTCGCAGATGTTGAAGATTACATCAATATAAATTTACTTGTCCTGAAAGATGTGCCTTAGGAAATCCTCTGGCAATTCCCCCAAGTGCGGCGCAATCCATCGCGCCCCAGCTCCACGCAGCTCTGAATCCGTGTACGATGTGGTTAATCCCAAACACGGCGATCCCGCTGCGCATCCGGCCTTGATCCCATTCACGGCGTCTTCCACCACGATGCAGCGCGCGGGATCCAGTTTCATTCCGGCTGCCGCGACCAAAAAGACTTCTGGGTCAGGCTTTTTATTCTTCACATCGTTCCCGGTCACGCACACGTCAAAAGTCGATGCGGGTATTCCGATCTGGACCAGGTTTCCATCGAGCTTTATCCGGTCTGCACTCGTAGCGACGGCGATTGACAACCCGTGAGCCCTGCATTGACCGATAAAATCAAGGGTGCCCGGTAGGGGGTCTAACCTCCCTTTAATGAGACCTAAATAAAGCGCGTAGGTCGTGGCTTTGTCCCGATCAAGCTCCAAAGTCACCCCATGCTTCTCTGCAACTCCGCCCAAATACCGGTTCTCCCCCGTGCCGACGAAGGGAATAAAATCATAGGGATGCACTTCCCTTTTATGATTCTGCTTGAACATAAGACATGCGGCCTCGCAGATAAACGGTTCGGAATCGCATAACACCCCATCCATATCGAAAATAACACCATCGACGTTTTGCATATAGGCGACTGAGTGTGTGTGATGAAACGGGGGTGACAACAACTTTTTACGTTAAATTGTTTCAAAACCGTCGCACCTTTTCCGTTGTCAAACCGTTGATATCAAGCTAGATTGAACCTTACATGAATGAGGAGTCATATCAGAGGCTGATTGCTTTTATTGAGTCTAAAGGACTGCGCATGACCGCCCAGCGTGAAGCGATCCTTCAGGCTGCCTTTAGCACGACGAATCATTATACCGCCGACGAGCTCCTAGAAATGGCTAAGGCTAAGGATTCCTCCGTATCGCGCGCGACCGTCTATCGGACGTTGCCATTGCTCGTCGAAAGTGGCCTTTTGAAGGAACTAGACCTCGGACGTGATAGCAAATTCTACGACCCGAACTTTGCTGAGCATCCGAACCACAACCATATCATTTGCGACGACTGCGATAAGATTTTTGAATTCGAAGATCCCGAGCTGGAAAAACGCGAAAACGCTGTTTCTAAGAAGCTTGGTTTTAAACTCGAGTCCCAGACCGTTCAACTTCACGGTTCATGCGAAAAATTAAAAGCCATGGGAGTCTGCTCCAACCTCGAAGAAGCATCACCTTCCCAGCCTGTTCAAACCCCTCAAGGAATAGTTTCCTAGAACAAGGGCTGAGGAGCTTTTAACAAGCACAAAAGGCGCAAAAAGGACTATTGAACCGCAGATTAACACCGATTCACGCAGATTAAGAAAACCTCTGAAATTCTGTTTTAAAAAGAACATTGCCGGTAGCATCCTAAAAGGTCCGCGTTAATTCCCCAGAATCCTTCTTTCGTTTCTTGCACCTTTTCGCGGCTAAACCCTCAGAAAATTTACTCTTTTGATACCCAGCCCCCTGTCTGCATCTGCGTAACGCTGAATCAATGTAGCATAGACAATCCTGTCTGTGCTCCAGCGTTTTCGCAGATTTCACCACCTGCTCTTTCCCCAAAATCTGCGTGAATCTGTGCCAATCTGCGGTTCCCAATACCTTCGCGGCTTCGCGTGAGACTATCTTCTCCCTCAGCGAGCATTCGCCGTTTATTGATTGGCATTTATCCGTGCTCGGAAAGATAGTTTGTCCGTCCCTCGTTCAGTTCCATTCGGGGTGGTCGGGCATATCGGCAGTTAATTGGTGGCGGGTGCCCATCTTGCGGAGAATTCCCTTCCACATATCATCCCCGCCGGGGTCAAAGATCATATCCATTCCGGCAGGATGCACGAGCCAAGCCCCGTTCTTGAGTTCCCCGTCGAGCTGACCCGGACTCCATCCGGCATACCCGGCGAATATTTTCACACGGCTTGTACTCGAGAATCCCTCGGATAACTCCGCCAACTCTTTCAATGCATGTCCCAGCTTCAAATTATCCATCACATTGGCATCCGGCAGAAATTCATCGTACTGCAACCAACTGAGTAATTGGGTCTGGACTGGCCCGCCCATATAGACCGGCTGATTGCTGAGGGTCAGGCCGATTTTGCGGTTGATAACCTCGCCGACCTTCTGGCCCACGGGACGGTTGAGCACAAGCCCCATCGCACCCTTGGCATTGTGTTCGCAGATCAGCAACACCGTCCGGTGAAAACACGAACCTGCCAGCATGCCGCTATCCAGCAGCAGATTCCCTTTCAACGATGGCGACACTTTTTTCATACAATCAAAATCCTACTGATTTTTGCGCAGCTTTCCAGCCCCGTCTGATCCGGCCCGGACCTCAACGAAATGCCGCCGGTGCGCTCTCGGACGGCGTTCCTCGATCTTTTTGAGTATCCGCCAAAAATGCACCGCTGAAAATCCGGGCTCATCGGCCATGTCCCGGCGGCGGATCGGAAGCGAAAATCCGAAGGGAGTGGTGTGTGAGCAAGAGCGTTCCTTGAGGGCGGGAAAACTGGCGCTGGCACTCATTGTTTGCATCCCGGGAAATGCGGACGCTCGACAGGTTGCATTTTTTTCTTTCTTGCCGCCCGTTGGTGTTGCTGTTGAATCCCGCCCTATGATTTTTCGGCAATCGGCAGTCACAACCCTTAATCGTTGGCAGGTCACGGAGAGCAGTGACGTGCTTCCAAGGGACATTCATCCGGCTCTTATTGGGTCAGGATTACTTGCGGCTTCGTTTGATGCCACTGGGCTCATGGGTGCGAATTGGTCGATGTGGCAATACAGGGACATCCATTGTTTTGAGGCGGGCGACATTGCGGTGGAAAAGAATTTGTATTTTTACCGTGATTCGGTTTTGAGCCAGCACTATTTCCATAATCCCGAAGGGCGTAATTCTCGATCCTTCGCGAATATGCCTTGCGGTTGGTTGGACTACGAACTTGAAATTGCTGGGGAGAAGTACGACACGAAACGAATGTTAAAAGAAGGCCGGGATTGGGAACGGACATTTGAACCAAGAATTGGGGAGTTAAAAACTCAGTTTACACTTAACGGCACCCGGATCTCATGGGTGGCTCTTTTTCCAGTGGGCGGTGGGCATCTTGTCTTGCAGTTTGCGGCCCAATCGGAATCTGGGGTTGAGCAAGATGTAAAGCTCCAATTGCGTTGTCATTGGACACTACGACATGGCGAACCGATATTTCGCGGTGGAATTTCCGGGGTAGTGAGTGAGAATGGCTTTATTTTTTGTGAGTGGGAAGGAACAAATGAGACATGCACCGCGCACCTCAAAAAGCCAGTCAACCTGTCTTACGCGTTCCTTGCGAGCTCGGGAGTAGGGAAGGTTGGGTCGGAAGACATCCAATTCGATTGGTCGGGAAAGACTGGATCAACCGAGACTTTCGCATTTGTCTGCGGCTCGAGTGTGGACGGAACACATGCATTAAAATATGCGCAGGGATTAAAAGCGGCCGTGCAGGCAAAGGACGATCTGACGATTCCGGCTAAGGCCACATGGACGGCCTTCTTTTGCTCCGCCGCAAAAGTAACCGTTGGATCCCCAGAAAAAGAGTACCTGTGTGATCTCAATCAATATCTTCTTAAAGCGGGATTACCTTGGGCCACGGGATTACCATTGGGAACTCTTTGGACCCGGAAATTTAACTCGGCTACGTTCTGGGACAGTTTTTTTGCATGCGACGGAATGCTGCGTTCCGGGCATATTAAAGAGACCAGGGTATTCTGCGAATACTTAGTGCGCTCGGCTCGTCCAAAGGGGCGTCCGCATATGTGGATCACTTATTTTGATGGAGACACGCCCTGTGACGATGCGGGAGATGTCGCGTATTTTAACTGTCTGGCGTTTGCCGGGTGCGGCATTCGGCTTTATGAAATGTCTCAAGATCAAGAAGACCTAGAAAAGCGTGTCTTCCCCTACTTGAATTTCATTTGCACCCATTTGTTGGAAAATGTTTTTGAACCTGTGCCCCGAGGCGGGTGGCAATTGGGCGGCATCATTGCTGGGGACGTTGATGCATTCCAAACAGAGGCCAAAACCCAAATGGACGTCTTGATTTGGTCGGTCATCACCCTTTCAAAGTTTGCTGAATACTCAGCCAAACTGGGCCGTTCCTCCACTTTGACACAAAAGGCTACTGAAATTTGTGTGTGGTTTGAAAAAAACCGGATCGTGATGGATAAACGGGCGAACTGGTACCAGTGGCTTCCGTATTTAGCTCCCGCGCATCGGTATGCAGACTTTTCGAAGTGGTGGAATGGAACCGAAGAAACCTTTAAAAAGATCGCCATCATTCCGCATGACCAGGACCTTTCTCAGCGCATTTATGGGGACCAACCTGACACTCCAAAAGATCAGTTGTTTGGGACTTACACAGGGATGGCGTGGGGAAATTTTAGCACAGCAGCGGCTGCGACCATCAGCGGGAACAACGATTTGGCATTGGAGTTTCAGGACGGCGGTTTGAAGTATACGTCGGGTCTTGGGTATTTTACCGAGAGCCCGTATGACCTACAAGCGGGGGGCAATAGTCCGTATGTGCCTTCTGCGGGAAGTTTTCTATCCAGTCTTCTCGTGATGTGCGCTGAGGCAGATTTGTGGAATCAGGAATTGCGTGTGGGTGTGGATATGCCGCGGTTCTGGAAGTACAACCGGATTAGCTTTGAAAACGTCCACACCTTTAACGGCGCGGTGGTTAACTTAAATTACTCACCGCATCAATTGTCCGCCACGATCAAACTGTCGCGCGCCGGTCGGGTCCGTCTTATCGTTCCTTCACGGATCGCGGGCGAACCCCTTCATGTGGTCTCAGCGGAAGGTCAAACGATTCCGTTCACGGATCAAACCGAGTCTATCCTCCTCCAGCTTGACCAAGGTTCACACACAGTGACCGTCGCGCGTGATTTAAATGCCGTCCGAGATTTCACCATTATTGAACCTTTTGATATGGGTCAGCGGATATGTGCCCTGGCCAACGTATCTGGGTCAACCCGGTGGTTGCGTGATTTCGACGGCCTTGAGGACGTGGCCAAAAATACGAAGAAAGGTTTTATCATCGACGTTTCGTTTGTCAGGATTTTTCCAGACATCGTCAACATCCTTAAAGAGCAAGTCCGCGATCATGGGAAATTATTGGTGGTCATGTACCACGGCGGAGTTTCGAGTGTGTCACCAGAATTCGCTGAGCTCACGGGGGTCAACGGGTCCATCGCGCGCGATTGGGTTTTTGAGGGAAAGAAAGTCAACGTGACCTCAACTGAAGCCGGTCAAAAGCTTGGGTTTGCAAATCAGATGTCCATGCATGCGAACGGAGTTGATATCGTACCAGCGTTAAGTTCTGATACGGAGGTGTTGGCTACGATTGAATCGGGGGTCCCGTTTTTAACTCGCAGAAAGCTGGGGAAGGGTTCGGTCTGGTGGATTGCCACAGGGAACAAAATCATGGACCGGCCATGGGGTCTAGGGTGGGGGTTACACCTTACAAGAAGCCTTTTTGTGTATGGCAAAACACGGGAGTCCCTTACAAAGCAACCTTGGTTAGATGATCCAGATTTTCAAAATCTCATTCAGAAAATATTAAAACTTAGTTAAACAGCTTGTCCTCCGGGACGAGCGCAGTGTGGTGTTATTTTATGTTAACGATATCCAGTATTTCAAAATCTTTCGGTGGGCGTGAACTTTTCACGGAAGCGTCGCTCCAAGTCAACCGTGGAGACAGAATCGGACTTGTGGGCCCAAACGGCGCAGGTAAAAGTACTCTCTTCTCCCTGATCCTTGGCATTAATGACCCAGATGAGGGAAGCATCTCTATGGAGCGTAAGGTCACCTTGGGTTTCCTTCCTCAAGAAACAGCACCTGCTGGCGAGGAGTCGATCCTGGACCTTGCATTGTCCGTTAACGACGAGATGAAATACCTCCGCGAACAACTGGCGCGAACTGAAGAAGACGCGGAACATCACGATGCCATCAATCGGTATCACGATCTGGAAGGCAACCTCCTTGAGACAAAAGCCAAGCGTTTATTAAAAGGGTTAGCCTTTCGGGAAACCGATTTCAACCGACCCGCCCGTGAGTTGAGCGGTGGTTGGGTCATGCGCGCGCACTTAGCGAGGTTGTTAGTCATGGAGCCTGACCTGTTAATGCTCGATGAACCGACGAACCATCTCGATCTCGAATCGTTAAATTGGTTCCAGAATTATTTGATGAGTTATCCCGGTGCCATTTTTATGATTTCCCATGATCGTGAATTTCTCAACACATTGGTCGATGATATCGTGGAAGTGGCTTACGGACGGTTGACCCGGTATCGTGGGAATTACGAATCGTATGTTGAACAACGTGCCGCTCGTCGCGAGCAACAGTTGTCGGCATACAAAAATCAGCAAAAAGAAATCGCGGCGTTGCAGGAGTTTGCAGACCGTTTCAGGGCGAAGGCTTCCAAGGCCACACAAGCCCAATCCAAACTGAAGCAGATCGAGCGCATGGTTAAAATTGAAATGCCTCCGGACGAATCTTCGACAATCAAGTTTCAGTTCCCGCAACCCAGGCGCAGTGGGGAGAAGGTGATGACCCTCAACAAAGTCGATTTTGCGTACGGCCCTCAACCGGTTTATCAAAACTTGAACTTGGAAATCAGCAAAGGCCAACGCATGGTCCTTGTCGGTCCAAACGGCGCAGGAAAGTCTACGATGTTAAAGCTGTTAGCGGGGGTTCTCACTCCTGCGTCAGGTGTTCGCCAGGTCGGGCACAATGTTGATGTCGGGTACTTTGCCCAAAACCGTTCCGAGTTACTCCAATCAAACGCGACGGTACTCCAGTCTGTGCGTGATTCCCCAAAGCCCGTCTCGGAAGAAGTTGCGCGGACGATTCTCGGGGCATTCCTTTTCCGGGGAGACGACGTTTTTAAAACGGTTAAGGTGCTAAGCGGGGGAGAGAAAAGTCGTTTAAACTTAGTGAAATTACTTCTCGATCCACCTAACTTTTTGTTGATGGACGAACCCACCACACATCTGGACATGCCTAGTATCGAGGCGCTTATTTTTGCATTGGAACAGTACACGGGAACGGTTGTGTTTATTAGTCACGACGTGTATTTCATCCGGAAAATCGCAGCAAGCGTGATGCATATTTCTGCGGGTATTCCCACTTATTACCCTGGGGATTATCAATATTACCTTGATAAAACCAACGCATCCTCCGCTCGTTCGGCTCTTGTGGCAGGGGATAAACTTGCAAATCAATCGGCCATTTCCATTGATACTCAAGTGACGCCACGCGTGTCCGTTTTTAAAACCAAAGAACAAAAGCGCGCAGAGGCCGAAGCGCGCCAAGCTATATCGCGTCAACGTAAAGAAACCACCTCGGCTTACGAGCGCTACGAACAACAGATTCATCAGATGGAAAACCGGGTAAATTCTATCACGGACGAAATGGGGCGCCCTGAAATCGCATCAGACGGGAAACGCATGGTTGACCTCAATCGCGAGTTGTCGGACCTACACCATAAACTGCATGTGGCCATGACCGAATGGGAAGCACTGGGCGCTCAGCTTGTGGCGTTTAAAACTGATTAAAATATTTTATTTAAAAACTTGTCAAATAGCCTGTCGATAGGTAAGATACAACTCCCAAGATGCAAATGGAATTTGGGATTCAATCTGAGGACGTTCGGCCGCAACACTTTTGGGACTCTGAAATCGTACCTTCATTTACAGGGAATTTCTCAATCAGTTACCGGCGCAATCGAAAATCACTGAACTTTCTCCTCAACGTTAAGCCTGATCGTTCTGTGGCGATAGGCGTGCCCTCTACGGCCACTGTCCCGCAGGCTTCCGTGTTCGCGAGAACGCAGATGCGCAAAATTGAACTCAAGTTCTGGAGAGCACATTTAAAGGAGTCCAATTACGTTCCATGGAAAAACGGGGATCGAATTTTTATTCGTGGGCAACGGGTGCAACTTGAAGAATGTTGGATCGAAGGTAAACGTGTCGTTCGTGTTGGGATGCACCTGATCCCGATACCTGACGACCTGCTGGACTTGCGTCGGCCTGTGGAAAAATTTCTCAAACTTCAGGCGTCAGCTTTTGTATTGAGAACTTGCCAGTTGGCCGCTGAACAGAAAATAGAGGTGTTGGAGGTTGCGCTTCGTCGGTACCCCTGCAAATGGGGTTCTGTTTGGAAACAGGGCCGTAAAGTTTTTCTCGATTGGCGCCTCATTCAAATGCCTGATTACGTCGCCAAATACGTAATCGTTTCTCATCTCCTTCAACTTCACTCCCGCAAAGGGTCGGAGTTTTATTGGAAACGAATCGAGCTTGCCTGCCCCTCCTTCAAAAAATCCATCAACTGGTTGGATCAATACGGGACATCGTTGAGGTAAACCATTTAACGGTTCCCGACGAAATTGATTTTTCATATTGTAGGCCACGAGTGGGCATGACAATTATTCAAATTTAGACGCAACCCTCTTTGGGGTGGTGAGGATTTTCCGCATATACCCAGGGTAGCTTTGCAACCCTGGGCTATGTGGCGGAATCCCTTTGGGATTCGTCGCGAAGAATTCGCGACCAACCCACAAACAATCCTAAAGGGGTTACGTCTCTTGGGACAGAAGGCAGGAAGTTGCTGGCATCCCTCCGGGATAAGTTTGTGGTGGGGCGGTGGTCCGGTGGTGTCACTCGTACCTCTCTCAACCACCGGCTACATGCTGGGAAGCCTCCGGCTTGAATGGTTGCGATCATTGTTGTCTGACCTAAAGGGGTTGCTCCTCATTTCCTAACATATCGTTCATCTTTCTGACCCCGCGCTCCGCGGTTAGTTAGGCTTTGGCATTCTATTGCTGGGCATTGGTATCCTCATTGGTTACTGCGCTATGAACCCGATGTTTTAAAGACTTGGCTTTGAGTCCTGCATCGCAGGCATGGAGAGGAAATTAGCCGCGAAAAGGCGCAAAAAGGAAATCTCACACGGAGGCGCGGAGATCGCGGAGGAGGGAAGGGGAACCGCAGATTAGCACAGATTCACGCAGCTTATTTAGGGAAAGAAATACAGATAGGAATGTCGTTCCTTGCTTTTTTTATTGGTTCAATTTTGTGCGCCTTTTTGCGGCTGAAATTATTTGTGCGAGCCTGTTAGTGCCGGGCGCAATAGGATATTGCTCTGTCAGTGTTTTCCCCTGAATCCCTTATTTCACCATGGCGACAGCTCTAATGGGGGAACCGTCGCGACCTTGGAAGTTGAGGGGGAAACCCATGAAGGTGATTTTATTGGGTAATTTATCCAGGTTGGTGAGGGCTTCGACAATCACTATCTCGACTTTTTTATCCAAGAGGATGTGATGGACCTCGTACCAATCACGGCTGGGGGTGGGGGTGTCCATGCCGAGCATGCGGATTTTACGACCGGCCAGATATCGGGCGGCGTCTTGGGTTAGGGAGGGGAAGTCGGTGAAAAAATTGTCTTTGCCGAATTGTTTATGCCATCCGGTTTCGTAGATCACTTTGGCCCCGGGCGTTAGAAGTTTTTCGTATTTTTTAAAATCAGCAGGTGTGATTTCTGCCCCAGCTTTTTTGGGAATGCGTAGAACATGTGTTTCCCCATAAAACCAGTCGAGTGGCATCTGATCTAGTGTTTTGCCGTTGTCAATGAAGTGGTACATAGCATCAAGATGGGTGCCCTGATGAGAACTCATGGATATTTGGCTGATGTTATAACGCAGTGTTTTTGTGGTGCCGTGTGAAATGATGCTGAGTTTGGGGTCAAACGGAAATGTTTGTTGTCCGTGGATCAGCGGGTGAGAGAGGTCAATAAGTTTCATGGGTGGGGTATCCTGTTTATTTTTCGCCTTGTTATTTGATGTTCCAAATTTTCTTTGTTTATCGGGCCAAATACCCACCATCGACGATCATGTCGGATCCGGTCATAAACGAAGCTTCGTCACTCGCTAGGAACGCCACGGCGGCAGCCACTTCCTCGGGTTTACCTTGACGACCGAGAATGTGTAAATCCGAGGCGCGGCGGTTTTCTTCTTCGATATCCTTGCCCAGTTGTTTGCACGAGTTCACAAACGCGGAAGTGTAAATGTATCCCGGGCAGATACAGTTGACCCGGATATTGTAGGAGGCCATGTCGAGGGCATAACATTTCGTAAGTCCGCGAATCGCGAACTTGGTCGCGTTGTATGTGGCGAAATTTTCCTGGGCTGCAAATCCGCTGACGCTGGAAAAGTTCACGATGCTTCCACCGCCCCGTTCCTTCATGTGGGGCAGGGCATGCTTCATCATGTGCGCGGTGCCTGCAATATTAACCCGGCACACTTTCTCCCAATCAGCTTCGGTGGCTTCAACACTTTTGAAGATAAAGCACGCAGCACTACTAACCACAATACTCGCACATCCTAGTTTTTCCCTGACATAGGCATATCCGCGTTCAACTGCCTGTTCGTCTCCGATATCCCCCTGATAAAACAAAGCCCCCATTTTAGCGGCGCGTTCCTCCACGTCAGGTTTCATATCCCACAGGGCGACCTGACACCCTTCTTCCACGAGGCGTTGACCTGCGGCATAACCAAGGTCCCCAAGGCCTCCGGTCACGATAGCTGTTTTTCCTTTAAGTCCGCGCATGAGAATGGTCTCCTGAATTTTTTTAGTGGTAAGTTTTGATTATTTCCAAGACTCCAAGTCGCCTAGTTAGCTCAGCTGTTATTCGTCCTGTACGGGATTCGTCAGTCCTCCAATATTTTCAATATCGATCGTCACGGAGTCCCCCGGTTTGAGCCAGACTTTAGGATTGCGGGCCATGCCCACGCCTTGGGGTGTGCCAGTCAGGATGACAGTTCCAGGCAAAAGCGTGGTGCTGCCGCTCAGGAACTCAATCAGGGTCGGTACGTCAAAGATCATGTCGTTGGTGTTCGAATCCTGCATGGTCTGCCCATTTAGAAGGGTTTTGATTTGAAGGGAGTTGGGATTCTGAATTTCGTCAGTGGTCACAAGGACCGGGCCAAGTGGACAAAAAGTGTCGAAGGTTTTGCCCCGGCACCATTGACTGCCGCCGCGTTTGATCTGCCAGTCGCGTGCGCTGACGTCGTTGGCGCACGTGTATCCGAGAATGTATTTAAAGGCATCGGCGCGGCTGATGTTTTTACACTTCTTCCGAATTACAACGGCCAGTTCACATTCGTAATCGACTTCCTCGCTCTTCATATGTGTGGGCAGCAGAATCGGGTCGCCCGGATTTTGCACAGCGTTAATGCCCTTCATAAATAGGATGGGATGATCCGGGATTTTTGCTCCGGTTTCTTCTGCGTGTTTGCGGTAGTTGAGGCCAATGCAAAAGAGACCCGTGGGTTCAACGGGAGCCAACAGTTTTTTCAAGTCGGCTTTGTCACTGGTGACAGAGTGATCCCCAAAAACACAGCCTTCGATGCGTAAGGCCGATCCGTCAGTCTGGCGGCTGCCGAAATGAACATTATCTTTGGAGTCTTGGTAACGGATGATTTTCATAGGTTAATTTGGGGTGAACGGTTTTTTATAAAAAGATTATTTATTGATATGATTCCTAAGAGGCGCGCCGGTCAGACCTCTGATGATTTCTTCGGCCGCTTTACGTTGGAGTTCCGGTACACTGGCCTCGCTGTACCATGCCGTGTGTGAGGTCAGGATGATGTTGGGAGCCAAGCGCAGAGGGTGATCCACCGGAAGCGGTTCCGTTTCGAAGACGTCAAGTCCGGCTCCCGCAATAACCCCTTCATTCAATGCTGCCGAAAGGGCGTGGGTGTCTATTAAAGGACCGCGTGCGGTGTTGATGACGAGGGCCGACTTTTTCATAGTACGCAACCGGTCAGCGTTGAGCATGTGACGGGTTTCGTCCGTCAACGGCAAGTGCAGGGAAAGGATGTCGGATTCCATAAACAATTCTTCCAGGCTGAGTGATTTTACCCCGACCTTTGCGAATTCCGAAGCAGGGACAAAAGGATCGTAAGCCGCTAATTTGAATTTGAACCCTCGCGCGCGTTCAAGGACGCTTCGGGCTATCCGTCCAAAACCAGCCGTGGCAAAAGTCATTTCGCGGTAAGCGGGCATGGGGAGCGGGGGAGTGATTTTCCACGTGCCGTCTAATGTGCGATGATGGGTTTGGAAGAGTTGCCGGGCCAACGCGAGAGCGAGGGAAACCGTGTGGTCAGCCACTTCGTCGATGCAATAGTCGGGCACGTTACAGGCGGCAATTCCGGCGGACTTCAACGCGGGCAGGTCCAGATTGTCGTACCCGATACCGTAGCGCACGATCACCTTGCAGTTTTTGAGGGCGGCAGCTGCTTTTGCTTTGACCGGCGCCCATTGAACAAGCAGCGCCTCAGCCCCAGCCCCGGCAGCAATAACCTCGTCCTCGGTTTTGCACTGCGCGGTTACCAGTTGATAACCTGAATCCTCTATAAGTCGGCGTTCCATATCAAGATTCGCAAACCCGGAGTCCGTGACTAAGACAAATTTTTTCACCATACAACCCCAAACCTTATCCCTTCATCCGCCCGTTCATTTTCAATTTTTTGTTTCTCACAATTTTTCAAAGATTCAGTCATTGGGCATCCGCACGACGGCTTTAATGTCGTCTTCTTTGGCAGCGAGCATGCGATGGAAAGCTTTGACAGAATCATTGAGGGAGAAAGTTTTAACCCAACTGGCAACCTCAACCTTACCGGCATCCATCAAGGCCAGTGCGGTACCGAGTTCTTCCAGCGTTGCGGCATACGTTCCAAAGACAAATTTTTCCGGCAAAGTAATGTCGTACGTGTCAACCGAGACAGTGTTTTCGTAGAGCCCGATCCAAACTGTGGCTCCGCCGGGACGTGTGCAGGCAAGAGAATGTTTCTTAGTTATAGCGGAGCCCACGGCATCGATCACCAAGTCCACGCCTTCTCCGGCTGTCATTTCAAGAATGGCCTTTGGAACATCTACAGACCTAGAATTAAAAACTTTTTCAGCCCCTACACGGGTGGCCACGGACAGACGTTCATCACTCAGATCCGCCACGAACGTCTTGCAATGCAACAAAGCTTGGACGGCTTGCTGGGCCATGATGCCAATGGGCCCGGCCCCTATGACGAGGACGGTTTCTGGCTTGAGGTGTTTGACGATATTGCAAATGTGCACACCATTCCCGAGGGGCTCGGCTAAACACGCGGCTTCCGCGGGCAATGTTTCTGGCCAAGGAATAAGGCTGCGGACCGGGACGTTGACGTACTCTGCAAAGGCACCCATCCTATGCATTCCGAAGATTTGACGATAAGCACACAAATGCGTGTCACCGCGCTTGCACCGGATGCATGTGCCGCAAGGTGTGAGCGAATTGGCCACCACCTTCTGGCCTTGCTTAAATTGACCGCTCAAAGCACCTGCGTCCTCAATCACCCCACAAAATTCGTGACCCATAATGAGAGGAGGAGTCCGGCGCGGACTTTTATTCTTAAATGTTTCCAGTTCGCTGCCGCATAGGCCGCAGGCTGAAACCTTAATAATGACCTCGTCCGCCGCGGCCACGGGATCAGGGCGCTCGGTGACTTCAAGTGTTTCAAAAGCGGGATAAAAAAGAGCCTTCATAGGGGGGTGTTCATTTTGTACTCTTGAGTTGTAGGCCGAGCTCAAGTGAAGCCTGTTTCAGATGCGATCGCATCAGGTTATCTGCTCGTTTAGATTGACGGGCTTTGATAGCTTTGAATATCTGGGCATGATGTTTATAGGCGGTTTCGAATCCGAAATGGGTGAGGGTCACCATTCGACTTTCGCGACCGAGGTCAGCCGCAGCGTCGAGCATAAGCTTAATGACATCATTACCGGACGCCGCGGCAATAGCGTGATGGAATCGCAGATCCGCTTGCATCGCTTCCTGGGCGGTGGTGGCATTTTTCAGATCCTTTTGTGAAAGTGCCAACTGCGCCCAGTCTTTCCGAGTACACCGCTTGGCCGCCAATCCGGCAAGGGGAGGTTCTATCAGTAACCGCGCTTCCATGAGATGCAGTAATCGTTTGTTCAAGTCTGGCATCAAGAGGGACATTGAATTTTTCACAGGCCGATGCAAATTTTCCACCACCCCGATTCCCACGCCATGTCGCACTTCGAGTAACCCCTCCATCTCAAGTTCCCTCACGGCCTCGCGCAGGACCGTACGGCTCACCCTGAGTGATGAAGAAAGCAGCCGTTCCGACGGCAGGAGCGTCCCCGCCGGGTGACTCCCCGACCGGATTCGCTCGTGCAATTCCCGTCTTACCTCGCTGACCCTAGATTCACGTCGCATCGGAGTTTCAGTATTCACAAGTGGTAAGAGGTCTAACCAGTTGATAACTGAAAGTCAAACAAAGAAACGAGAGCTTGGGACGAAACTCCTTTAGGATTTTTTTCAGAAATGGTAATGAGCAAACCATTCAACCCCAGACCCGCTGGGTTCATGTGCGCAACAGCGTTGGGGTTGCGCTTTCTGGGATGGAAGGCATGACGTTGCTGGCACCCCTCCGGGATGCGTTCGTCGTGGGGGCCGTGGTCCGGTGGTGTCGCTGGTACCTCGCTCAACCACCGGCTACAAGCTGGGAAGCCTCCGGCTTGTGTGATTGCGATCTCGGATGTGTGATCCCGCCTCAATCTTGGATGTCATACCCAAAGGGGGTTGGGCCTCAATCATGCGAGTCGTTAAACTATTTTATCGGCACCGAAGTAGGGTTGGAGCGGTTCGGGGATGAGTATTGATCCGTCACTCTGTTGCCAGGTTTCGAGGAGAGCGACGACCAAGCGGGGGAGGGCGACGCCGGATCCATTGAGGATATGGGGGAAGACGTTGGATTTCGCAGCGGTGTCTTTATAACGAAGGGCCATGCGGCGCGACTGGTAATCACTGGCGTTTGAAACCGAGCTGACTTCGAGGTAAGCATTTTGCCCAGGAGCCCAGACTTCGATGTCGTAGGTTTTTGACATAGCAAAGCCCATGTCGCCCGTGCACAGAATGATCACGCGATAGTGTAACCCAAGCAGTTGGAGCACTTTTTCTGCGTTCATTAACATTTCCTCGTGCGCCTTATCGCCCTCGTCCGGTTTTACAATTCGGATGAGTTCAACCTTATCAAACTGATGCACTCTGAGCAGTCCGCGGGTGCCAATGCCGGCAGCCCCCGCTTCACTTCGAAAGCACGGTGTGTAGGCGACGTACTGAATCGGAAGTTGTTCCTCCTTTAGAATTTCATCGCGGTGCAGGTTTGCAACGGGGACCTCAGCTGTGGGGATCAAAAACAAATCGCTGTCTTTAATGGCATAAAGTTGATCTTCAAATTTTGGGAGTTGTCCTGTTCCTTCAAGGATGTCACGGTTCACAAGGTACGGCGGATGGATCTCTGTATAACCATGATCGCGCGTATGCAAATCCAGCATGAAGTTAATGAGTGCACGTTCCAATCTTGCCCCTAACCCACGGTAAACGATAAACCCGCTGCCCGACAATTTGGTGCCACGCTCGAAATCGATTATTCCAAGTTTAGTAGTCAGCTCGATATGGTTTTTCGGGGCAAATGCAAAATCCTTTTTGGATCCGCCCTGCCGAATTTCAGGATTCTCCTGTGCAGTTTTGCCCAAAGGCACACACTCATGCGGTAAGTTTGGAATGGCGAGTAACACGTTGCGTTGGTCTTCCTCGAACTTAGCCACTTCCTGATCCAGTTGCGCGATCCGGTCCGTGACCTCTTTTGTCTTGGCAATAAGGGCGTCCGCATTTTCGCCTTTTGCCTTGAGCATGCCCACTTCTTTTGCCGATTTGTTTTTCTCTGCCTTAAGTGACTCCACTTCAGTCAATAACTTGCGGCGTTTTTCATCAAAAGCCATGACCTCATCAATTTTTGATTCAACACCCTGAAAACGGGTGGCCAGGCGTTCCTTGACACGTGCGGTGTCCTTGCGGATGAGTTGGATGTCGAGCATAAGGCGTGTACGATAACGGGGTTAACATGGGCGACAAGTGCCTTTTTGCGGAAGGCGCAATTTCGTATTTGTCACAAATCGGTCACACACCAGCGTTGGCCATATAGATGACACTATGCTAACGTCAAATTTTTATGAATCGAATCAATCGAAGAAAGTTTCTAACAACCGCCGGAATCATAGGATTATTTCCAAGCATCCCCATTCATGCAGCAACCCCGAAACCAACACCTACGAAGAATCGATTACCTTCGCGTATTATATTTATAGTCGCCGACGGCATGGGCATGGGGGCGCTGACATGCGGTGACCTGTTTTCGAAGCTCACCCGTAAAAGACCGCTGACATGGATTCAGAAAATGAATCAACCGGGATGCATAACAGGTTTAATGAATGTGCGATCACTGAACTCCATCGTGACAGATTCTGCAGCGGCCTCCTCAGCATGGGGATGCGGCAGCCGAGTGAACAACGGATCGCTCAACGTATTGCCCGATGGTCGAAACCTGATGCCATTAGTACCACTCTTTAAAAAAGCCAGTTGGAAAACGGGACTCGTCACGACGACAACAGTGACACACGCCACCCCCGCCGGATTTGTGGTGAACGCCGCCGATCGAAACTCGGAACATGACGTGGCTGCACAATACGCAGCGATTCGTCCGGACGTGGTATTAGGTGGGGGCCAAGATTTTTTCCTTACTGAAAAACGCCCTGATAAAAAGGACATTCTCGCCCAGTTTAAAGCTGCGCGACATGCGATCGTTTTCAACTCCAAGGAATTGGAATCAGTTCAACAAGGTAACGTGCTTGGATTATTTGAACCTTCTCACCTCAGTTACACAATTGATCGCATCAGGGATCCAAAAGGCACAGCCGGAGTGCCAACGCTTAGGCAGATGACCGAGAAAGCTTTGCAGTTGATGGGGAACTCCTCATTTCTTTTGCAAGTCGAAGGAGGAAGGGTGGATCACGCCGGGCACGCCACGGACGCAGCGGCGTTAGTTCACGAAATGATTGCGTTCGATGAGGCCATTGAAGCCTGCCTCGATTATCAAAATAAATTTCCGGAGACGCTTATTGTCATCACTGCGGACCACGCAACCGGTAACGTGGGGGTGAACGGATTAGACAAAGCGTATTCCGGTAGCTCCACAAGTTTTTCAAAACTTGCTAAGTTCAAAGGGTCGCTTGGATTTTTGCTTAAGGAAATCGGAGCTGACACCAAAGCGCCACAGGTCAATGACATGATTCAAGCTTTGGGGGATCATACAGGGATCAGTGTGTCGGCTAGGGACGCTGAGGAATATCGGGCATTATGCGAAGCGGCGTACGCTTTCAAACCCATTACCCAAGTGGGGTTTAATCAACAATTTGCATCGCCGTTAAATGCGCTCGGGCAACTGTTGAGCACGTACACAGGGATGGCGTGGACTGGGAATTCGCATACATCGGATCATGTCATCCTCAGCGCTATGGGGCCCGGCTCGGAAAAATTTGGTGGGTTTATTCAGAACACAGATGTTTTTAAACACCTCACCGCATTAGCCAAAATTGACCACACAAACCCCATGAGTCAGATGACAGACGACATAGGCTGAACAGGGGTGAATTACGTTGTGTTTGCCGAAGGTTCTTGCCCCATCACTTCTTCGGGTTCTCTTACGGGCGCGGGTTCCTCAACGCATTCGTAATTTAACTTGATCGACTCTGCTTTGACGCGGTCCGATAGTTTTGACCATTGCTTGCGCATGACCGGAATACCGCCGCCGCCAATGGCCACAATCGCTGAGCCGGAGATGATGGCTAATACAGAATAAAAAAGTCCATTGACGATTTCAGGGGCAATTTGAATTTGGCTGAGAGCGGCAAAGATACCCACCGTGACGATGAGCACTTGGGCAATCATAGCTAAAGCAGGTCCATACGATAAGTTGGCCAAAGTTACCCATAACAGAACACGAACCGCAGTCGCAATGGATGCGGCAATAACAACGATTAAGATCGCCACGATTACACTCGGAATAAATGCGATAATGCGAATGAGCAGTTCGCTCACCGGGTTAGGGCCAAAAATGCCGAACGCAAGGTAAAGGACAAAAAGGAAAATACCGTAGAAAAGGATTTTCGCGACCAGTTCACTGACGTGATAGCCACTCCGAACCATGGCCGTCTTAACAGCACCGTGTTCAACTAACTCCTCAAAATGTAATTTATGGAGCACCGCAGCCAACACACGTGCCAAAACCTTCGCAAGGTGGTACCCCGCAAAGAGCACGATAATTGCTAAAACTACTTTGGGTGCAAAAAGTAAAAGTGTTTCAAAAGCCTTTGACAGCCCAATCGCCCATTCATCTGAATTCATAGTTCCTCCGTCGCTACGTGATGCAGATGTCATACCTAGAGAGTACTTCCGCCAAAATTAGATTTTCTTTTGCGTGACGAGGCTGAATCGATTATGGTCACTAACCGTGAAAGCCCTGACTGATAGCCTATTAGAACTCGTCCGCCGGACATCCTGTGAAATTCCTGAAGACGTGCAAAATGTCATGCTTAAGGCACTCGACCGTGAAGCCAAGTTGAGCAACGCAGAATATGCGATGAAAATCATTCAAAAGAATGTCGAAATGGCGAAAGCAAAGTCCCAGCCGATATGTCAGGACACGGGTTCCATTCTATTCTTCGTCAAGGCACCTCGATGGCTTTTTGAAGGTGACTTTATAGCTGTTGCTCAGGAGGTCGTGCGGACAGCCACAAAAAAAGGGTACCTTCGGCAGAACTCGGTGGATTCGTTGACCGGAAAAAATGACGGCACAAACGTAGGGCCCGGTTCGCCAACGATTTATTTTCATCAGTGGGATAAAGATGAAGTGGACGTGCGCTTGGCACTCAAGGGCGGCGGATGTGAAAATGTGGGCGCTCAATACTCTTTGCCCGATGGACGAATAAAAGCCGATCGCGATTTAGCCGGATGTCGTAAAGCGATACTTGATGCCGTCGTGCAAGCCCAAGGCAAAGGTTGTGGTCCAGGGATTTTAGGTGTCTGCATAGGCGGGGATAGGTCTACAGGATACAGCTATTCCAAAACCCAGTTCCTCCGGAAAATGGATGACACCAATCCGGTTCCAGAACTTGCTGCGTTGGAAGAGGAGATCACGAGTACGGCGAACAAACTAGGGATTGGGCCCATGGGTTTCGGGGGGCACACAACCCTGCTCGGGACAAAGATCTGTGCGATCAACCGGTTGCCTGCGAGTTATTTTGTAAGTGTCAGTTACATGTGCTGGGCATTTCGCCGTCATGGTTGTACCGTCGGGCAGGATGGGAATATCAAGGACTGGCTTTATTAAAGGTTAGCATTTTTTGTTATGATCACGCTGAAAACTCCATTCACCGAAGAAAACATCCGCACCCTCAAACAGGGGGACATGGTAGAAATTACAGGAACTTTATTCACCGGGCGCGATGCTGTTCACAAATACCTACACGACGGAGGTCAGTTACCCGAGGGGCTGAGTTTGAAAGGCGCGATCATTTATCATTGCGGCCCCGTGGTAGTGGAGGAGAACGGCAAATGGGTGGTCAAGGCCGCAGGCCCAACCACATCAAGCCGGGAAGAACCTTATCAAGCGGAAATCATTGAGAAATTCGGGCTCCGAGGTGTGATTGGCAAGGGAGGAATGGGTGATAAGACCCTACAAGCCTGCAGTCAACATGGTGCTGTGTATTTTCATGCTATTGGGGGTGCTGCACAGGTATTGGCCGAGTGTATAAAAGAAGTTAAAAATGTTTATTTCAAAGATGAGTTCGGAAGCCCTGAGGCCATTTGGGAATTACGCGTCGAAAATTTCCCTGTTGTTGTGACGATGGACTCCCACGGAAATTCTTTGCACAAAGACGTTCTCGCTCAATCCCAAGCTGCGCTTGCTAAGTACCTCTGAGTACTGGATCAAACACCCTATCGGGGTTCAGTTAAACTTTTCCAAAGCTCGGGCAAATCCCTGCGAGTTCGCAATGCGTGCAATCTGGCTTGCGTGCATAACAGCGGCGGCGACCGTGCCAGATCATCTGATGACAGAATGTTGTCCAATCGGGTTTCGGAACGACTTTGATAAGGTCCTGCTCAATTTTGACCGGGTCGGTATGTTTCGTGAACTTAAACCGCCTCGACAGTCGGCCTATATGGGTATCCACGACAATGCCTTCGCTAATGTTAAAAGCATTCCCGAGAACAACATTGGCAGTCTTGCGGCCAACGCCCGGTAAAGCATGCAACTCTTCCATGGATTGAGGCACTTCTCCCTTGTGCAAACTGACAAGTTGTTGGCAGCATGCTTTAATGTTCCGCGCTTTGTTCTTATAAAATCCAGTGGATTGAACAAGCTTTTCAAGTTCCGCAATCGGTGCCTCAGCTATGGCTTTCACCGTGCTAAATTTTGCGAAAAGATGCGGTGTAACGATGTTAACTCGTTTGTCCGTGCATTGGGCCGAGAGTATGGTGGCAATGAGTAACTCCAGAGGATTGGAAAAGGTTAACTCACAATAAGCATTTGGGTAAGTTTTCTTCAGTAGCAACAGGATGGACTGCGGATCACGTTTCGCCACAATATCCGATTATTTAGGCGGGGTTGCGGGTTTAGCGGGAGCTGTGGCAGGGAGCAGGGGTATCCGTTCTTTGCTCTTTGAGACAAAAGGTGATTTTGGATATTTCTTAATCAGATCTTCGTAATTTTTCCGCGCGTCAAACTTCAGTTTGCCTGCCTTGTTGGAATCACTTTCCTTGGTGGCAAGTTGTTCTTGTATCTGCGCGGCATTAAATAACGCCTCCGATGCATATTCTTCATAGGCACCATAATACGCATCACATTTAAGATAATATCCGATCGCCATTTCCAGCTTACCCTCTTGTTTTAAACTATTCCCGGCTCCCAAAAATGATTTCGCTTTTGTCAGGTTATCGCCTTCGCGGTCTTTGATAACGTTGTCGTAAAGTGGAATGGCCTCTTTGTATTTTTTTTGTTTTTCCTTGGACAGGCCCATACCATATTGGGATTGCCGACCCAGCGGATCCCAAGGAAACCGCTTCAATGCGTTGAAATTTTCTTCGGCCTCAAGCCACATTTCCTTCGCCAGATAAACCATGGCACGTCCGTAGTATCCCTTCGGCGCCTTATACGGATCGTTTCCGAACCTCTCCACAATCGAATTAAATTGGGTGAGTGCGTCATCCAGTTTGTTTTCTATACGAAGTGCATGCCCGTAAGCATCTAGACTTTCTCCGCTCCATTTCTCAGATGGGTAGGTAGGCTTTATGCTCTCAAACATTTGTAAAGCGTCCTGTGCCTTTCCGTTGTTATAAACCACCCCGGCTTTCGTCAGCTTAAGTTTCTGGGTCATTTCAGGATCGGTAAATTCGGAGTTAAGGTTTTCGACATACTTTTCTATTTCATCGGCTTTAATCAATTTTGTCGTTTCCTTGGTCCGTTGCAGCATCACAAGATGAGCAATGGCGTCGTCGACCTTTGAGTTGGTTGGAAACTTTTTAATTAACGTTTTGGCAGCTGTTTCTGAGGCCGTCATCGCGTCCTGCCATGCTTTCTGATTTTCAGGGGTCTCCCCTTGATAATTCTTCCACTGCGTAGTCTTGAGATAATGGGCGCGAGCAACAAGAAGTTGAGCGTCGGCTGCTATGGGCCGGTCATTAAACTTATCCACGGCTTGGGAATATTGGGCGATGGCTTCGTCATATTTTTTCTGACGCTCTAAATCCTGTCCAATATTAATCACGGCTTCTGGAACAAGCATACTGTCCGGCATTTTCTTAATTATGGTGTCCCAGGTTTCGCGCATCTGTGAAAAAAACTTCTCTTTTTCCTCAAGCTTCGATGTGCGGGCTTTTTCCTTATAAAACAGAGCGAGCACCTTGTAACAGGATTGGGCTGTCACTTCTTTGGGATATTTTGTTACAGCCTCCGCTGCATTTTTGACGAGGCTGGGCTCATCATTCTTTGAGGCATACGCGTTGGCCAAAGAATAATAAGCCAAGGCCCCTTTTGCGTCCGGAGGATTTTCTGTCAATGCCGTTTTGAAGGATTTAATGGCGTCTTCAAATTTTTTCTGTTCCATGTTGAGCCGGCCAATCATGGTTATGGCATCAGCGCGTAGTTCTGATTTTGGATAATCCTTGCGGAGGTTTTCGAGTTCAACCACAGCGAGGTCAGGTTTCTTCATCTGAATATAGGTCTGCGCAAGTCGCAACTGAACACTCGGCGCGTTGTCAGATTGCTTATTTTTCGCAAGGTAATCTTTAAACACTAAGGCCGCTTTATCAGGTTGATTCTGTTCCAAGAACACAGTGGCCTCCATAACCAAAATTTCTCCAAGTCTAGGACCCGCAGCATAAAGTTCTTTGGCTTTGGCAGCCATTTTTGTGGCACCCTCGAAGTTCTTCGACTTGATATACTGATACCCCATCACAAGGAGTAACTGTTCCCCTTCGGGATCTGCCGGATATTTGGCGAAAAAAGCATCCATACTTTTTTCTGCTTCTGGAATCAGTGACTGTGAAGCATAGCTAAGAACAATAACCGGCATGGACACTTTATTTTGATCTTCGCTGAGGAAAGGCGAGTAATGTTTGATCACAGTTCGCGCTTCGTCATATTTTTGTGTAAAGACCAGAGTGCGAGAAATACGAACAGCGGCATCGATACGAAGATCTGGTTTAGATTCGAGCTGCTTCAGCTTTAGGCGCTCCTTGTTAAGGTATTTCGAAATGGCTTTGACTATCTCAGGACCGGCTTTCACTGATTCGCTCAATTTCTTTCGAATTCCATCAATTTTCTCCTGCTGTTTTTGGAGCACTTCTGGTTTTGGGAGAATTGTTCGATAGGAGGCAAGGGCCGCAGCAAAGTTGCCGTCGTTGAAATGAATTTCTGCGACCTGATAACTAGCTTCGTTGGCCTGTGGAATATCTGATCCATCCTTGACGATGTATTCGAATTCCTTACGAGCTTCAGTGAATTTAGCATTACTTTCCGCGTCTTTGTGATCTTGGCTTAGGAGCACGGCTTGTTGCGCTTTGATACTGCCCAGGAGATATTTGGTATCGAGCAGCGAATCGCTTTTGGGATAATCTTTAAGCGCAGTTTCAACGTCTGTTACTGCGGCTTCGAGTTTTTCAAGGAAGAAGAGAGCAAAACCGCGACCTGTTAATGCGTCTTCACGAAAATTCTTCGATTCCGGAAATTCTTTAAAAAACTCAGTGTACGTGGTTTCTGCTTTTTCAAAGAGCGCCTTTCTTTGGGCGGGGTCAGTCACTGCCCCTGTTTGACCTGTGTACGCCTGGGCGAGGAGTATTAAGACTGTTTCTTTCAGCGTTGGTTCTAGTCCAGCGAGGGTTTTTAACTCTTCCAATTTTCCTGTGGCTTGGGCGTTGTCACCGGTGGCTATCATGGAAAATGCCAGTAAATATTTTGCATTAGGCAACAACGGAGTCGCCTTGTACTTCGTGGTGAGTTCGGTCAATAAGTCCATGGCGGTGAAGAAATCACCCATTTCGATGGCCTTACTGGCCTCGTCATAAAGCGAGTCAGCTGTGCGCGGTGCCTGTTGCGCGAATAGTGAGTGGGTGAAGAGAGCGATGCAGAGCACCGTCGACAGAACTATGACTCCACATTTTCTGCCGATATACATCAAGGAGGTGGATGGAATACGTATCACTTGTATTTTTTAGCGGGTTAACTGTCTTTCCAAGATAACGGGTATTGACGTTCCTTCAAGGTAAAAGCCGAAAACGAGAAAGGTTTAAGAAGGATTTTACGTAAATTGAATGATAAGACGCATGGAGTCGTTGGCTTGTTCCCTTTTTATGGAATAAAAAAAGGACACCTCAAACGAGGTGCCCTTTGATAGTTTATTTAAGTCTTTTTCTGGTTAGTTCTGGCCAGCTTCAGCGCGTTCACGCATTGCGACTTTGCGGCTTAACTTAACTTTACCGCGGTCATCGACTCCGAGAACCTTGACCCACATCCGGTCGCCTTCTTTGGCTACGTCTTCGGTCCTGTTGACGCGGACGTCAGCAAGCTCGCTAATATGACAGAGTCCTTCTTTACCGGGTAACAACTCAACGAAAGCACCAAATTCTTTAGTGCCTGTGACTGTTCCGTGGTAAATCCGACCGACTTCAACTTCTTCAATCAGCCCTTTGACAATATCCATCGCGCGGCTTGCAGCCTCTGCGTTGGTCGATGAAATGGTCACTACCCCAAAGTCACCCTTGTCATCAATGTTCACTTCGCAACCTGTCTCGGCGATGATTGATTTAACCTGTTTGCCCGATGGCCCAATAACAATTCCAATCTTTTCGCGTGGAATACGGACTTCGTAAATACGAGGTGCGTGTTTCGAAATTTCAGTGCGATGTGCAGGAATCGTTTTTAGCATGATATCAAGAATCTTGTAACGTGTGTCACGAGCTTCTTGAATCGCTTGTTTGGCAGTGGCAAAAGTCAGGCCCCTGATTTTCAGGTCCAACTGGAATCCAGTAATACCTTGGGTAGTACCTGTAATTTTGAAGTCCATGTCGCCAAAATGATCTTCGCTGCCAATGATGTCCACAAGCGTGACTTCTTCCTTACGTCCACCCTTGTCATCAAAATTAGTCACGAGACCGATGGAAATACCAGCAACGGGAGCTTTGAGAGGTACACCCGCGTCAAGAAGAGCTAGGGTTCCGCCGCAAACGCTCGCCATGGATGTTGATCCATTCGATTCCATTACTTCCGAAACCAACCGCACGACATAAGGGTAATCACCTTTAGGAATGACAGGCTCAATGGAACGTTCGGCGAGTGCGCCGTGTCCGATTTCGCGACGTCCCACTGCACCTACACGTCCGGTTTCGCCTACGCTAAAATGCGGGAAGTTGTAGTGAAGAATAAAACGCTTTTCTGACGCGCCGCCGGTGAGGGCGTCAAGTTCTTGGGCATCGGTACTCGAGCCCATGGTCGCGATAACAAGTGCTTGGGTTTCTCCGCGTTGGAAGATCGCCGACCCGTGTGTCCGGGGGAGGACCCCGACTTCACAGGAGATAGGACGTAAATCCTTAGCGCCTCGTCCGTCCATGCGTTTGCCAGCTAAAATAGCTTCGCGAACCAATTGCGCTTCGATCTGATGAAATGCTTCGCGCTTTTCATAATCGGTAGCATCCGTGTGCTTGGCTTCAATAGCGGCTTTGGCTTCGGTGTTCAACTTACTAACCGCGTCTTGTCGAGCCAGCTTGGCAGGGATCATGATCGCTTCTTTTAATTTGGCCTGAACGACCTCGCGAACAGTGGCTGAAACTTCTGGACGCACTGTGCTCAGTGGATAGGTCCGCTTTGGTTTGTTAAACTTACGGGCCAGTTCACGTTGCAGATCGATCGCGATTTTTGCTTGTTGTTGACCAAATTGTAAGGCAGCAAAAAATTCGTCCTCGGTCAGTTCGTTACAGGCGCCTTCAATCATCATGATTTCGTCGTCTGTTCCGACATACACAAGATCCAAATCAGAATCTTCCATCTGGGTATGTGTTGGGTTAGCGACAAACTGTCCGTTCACGCGTCCCACACGAACCGCCCCTACGGGACCGTCAAAGGGAATGTCTGAACAGCAGAGGGCAGCGGATGCACCATTGATGCTCAGGATATCAGGATCGTTTTCGCCATCTAACGATAACGTCATCGAAATGACCTGTACTTCGTTAAAAAATCCAACGGGGAAAAGCGGACGAATGGGGCGATCCGTCATTCTCGATGTTAGGATTTCTTTTTCTGTTGGGCGCCCTTCGCGTTTGAAGTATCCACCGGGGAACTTACCCGCCGAAGATGATTTTTCACGGTAATCCACTGTTAAAGGGAAGAAGTCTTGCCCGTCTTTTACGGACTCAGCAGCCGTAGCTGCGATGAAAACGATGGTGTCGCCGTATTGGACAGTGACAGCGCCGTTGGCTTGTTTAGCCAGTTTACCGGTCTCAATGATTAATTCTTGTGACCCGATTTTTTGAGAAACTCTCTCAATTGCCATATAATGGTTCCTTGTTTGTTGTGTTGTGTATGTATCCGGTCGGCTTTCCGGTGTACCTGCGTTCCAAGGAACTAGATCGTAGAAGATAAGCTTCGGTGAAGCCTAAGGGGTCTGAAACTTATTTTCTAGAATCTAAATTCCTGAATGCGGAACGGTATGCAGGCCGGATAAAAAAACGGGGCAACTTTTTGAGTTGCCCCGTGCGCGTTTTATTTACGCAAATTCAATTTTTTGATGAGACCCTGATAACGCTTTTGGTCATTCTTCTGAATATAATCCAGTAGGCGACGGCGATCGGCTACCATTTTAAGGAGGCCGCGGCGCGAACTGTGATCTTTCCGATGCTTCTGAAAGTGGGTTGTCAGTTCGTTGATCCGGTGGGTTAGCAATGCAATCTGAACATCAGCGGACCCTGTATCCTTCTCATGGGCCTGATATTCCTTCGTTATTTGTGTTTTGTCTATCATGGTAAAGTTGCTCTTCTTTTTTCGAAATGGCCGGACAGTATGGCCATCCAACATCCCCTTTGCAAGAGGAATTTCGTTGGAAAATAAGTGATCCACTCAAGATGCGCAAGCCTTAATATTCCAATTTTCTGGGGAACTGGTAGCGCTTGCGCGCGGATGGGGGAATAGGACAGATTCGGTTGATCTTGGGCTTATGGCCTCTTTTTTCGGGGTTTCTTGTCCGCCAGTTTCCTGACATGCGTTATGGCTTCTTGAAAATGTTTTTCCACCGGTGACGGCTTTGCCGCTTCCAGCACGCGGAACTTTTCGTATTCCGCCTCGGCTTTCACCAGCGCCATTTCGTGGGACACATTCCCAGCGTGGGTTAAAGTCTCGCGGTCACTCAACCGCAGAAAGTCATCCAGCTTCGCCACCCAATCACGCATATACATTGGCTTGAGACTGAGGGCTTGCAGTTCACCGAAGTCGAGAAACAGCGACACAATGAGGTTCAAGGCCTCGATTTCCTCAAGGCCAAGATAGTTCTTGGCCACAGCCACGTCTACTTTTCGGGGACGACTGCCTATCCATGTGGTTAGTCCCATGTGTGGCTTTGCGGCATCCGCACGGGCATGGATGATTTCCGCCGCCGTGTGCCCGTGTGCGCCCTAATGTATCTTGTTCTGCACCGTGGCGAAAAACCGTTGCGAAACTTCCACACGGGGATCGTAATCAATGCTGGTCGCATAAATGTCCAGCACCTTGCGCCAAAATTCCTTCTCCGACGACCGGATGTCGCGGATGCGCGCGAGCAACTCGTCAAAGTAATTTCCGCCTCCCGCCTGCTTGAGCCGCTCATCGTCCAATGTGAAACCTTTGACGATATATTCCCGCAACCGTTGCGTGTCCCAGATGCGGAATTGCGTGCCGCGATGGGATTTCACCCGGTAGCCTACCGAAATGATGACATCGAGGCTGTAGTGTTCCACCGAGCGGGACACTTGCCTACTTCCCTCCTGTCGAACTGTTAAGAATTCCTTAACAGTTGCCGCTGGCAGCGCCTGACCCTTGTTTTGAAAGGACGAGGATTCGTTGTCCGTCTCTCCAGTTCTCCCTCCTCGAACAAGTTCCGAATGTGCATGCTCACGTTTGGAATCGTAGTCTGGAACAACTCCGCCATTTGCGCCTGTGTGAGCCAGACGGTTTCGCCCTCTAATCGGACTTGCAGGTGAATCTGATTGTCCTCGGTCTGATAGAGAATCAACTCGGACACAGGCTTGGCTGCGGCGGACGGTGGAGTGGCTTTGGATTTTTTTGATTCACTCATGGACTGGTTTGCATAGATATTCCACCTAACAATTATTAGGAGAGAGTTTTCTAGCAGTTAGAAAACTCAAGATCAAGCGGCACCGTTCAGGTGGTTGTCCAAACTTTGCGGGGTTCCATAAAAGTCAAATGTCGGTTGTTTTTCAAGAATAGTGAAGAGAGCAAACATGTTAGTTTCTTTTTTGTTTGTCATTGTCAGTTCCTTATTGGCAGAGCTAACATAACATCATACGGAGCTTCAAAGGCTCTTGGTAGGTAATCACCAAAAAGGGAGATCGTTATGGCATCTGTAGCAGGAACAGTTGGGCAAATCCTTACGCAAAAGGGAAAATTAACCTTAAAAACCATCAGCCCAGACCAAAAGGTTTACGGCGCTATTGAACAAATGGCGGTGAACAATATAGGGGCGTTACTCGTGATGACGGGCGATCACCTCGATGGAATTGTTTCAGAGCGGGATTATACCCGAAAAGTCATATTGAACGGCAAAAGCTCTAAGGAAACTCCCGTGAGTGATATCATGACTAAGACGGTCATCTGCGCTAACCCCAGTCTTTCTATTGAGGAATGCCTTAGAAAAATGTCTGAAAATGACATACGCCATATGCCCGTTTTAGATGGGGACAAAGTCGTTGGAATGTTGTCGATCGGCGATCTGGTGCGCTGGGTTATATCCGCACAAGACGCGACCATCAGCCAATTGGAAAGTTATATTACTGGTCAGGTGTAAAAGTTAAGCGGTGCGCTTTCCGGGACGGAAGGCATGACGTTGCTGGCATCCCTCTGGGATGCGTTCGTCCTGCTGCGGGCGTCGTCCGGTGGTGTCGCTCGTACCTCGCTCATTCACCGGCTACAATCATGGAAGCCTCCGGCGTCTATGATTGCGATCTTGTATGTCTGATCCAAAGGGGGTTGCGCATCAATCCCAGACATATCGAGCATCCCATTTTATTTTGTGTTTGCGCAGGACCATCAAAGTTTCGTTCACATCTTGGAACTTTTGAACACTGGCGAAAAGCCCGTCCGATTGGAACAAGCGTCGAGTTTCTGTCTTAATTATATAACGCCCTTCGAAACTGACGACGCGCCCATGCAAGTTAAACTACACAGGTTTCGTTCGCGTTTGAGCGGAGAAGGGGCATTGGAATCACGTTTTCTAGAGAGCCTAGATTTAGAACGTTCTTGGCTGGGGTTTAACATGTGTGTGGAAAGGTTTGGCAACGCCGGGACCATGACTTTAAACGGGTGGCATCCGTCTCTCGCATTGGAAGACATAAAACATAATGTTTTTTGGGGAGCGCGCTTGGGAGTAACTGGGTCGTGGCAAATGTAAGTGGTTAAGAGAGATGACCTGACCCATGTGTGTGGTGGGTTGGCCGACCGCGACCTGGGGCATTGGCACAAAGATTTACAACCAAGTTTCACCCATTATTAAAGAGGGCGAATCCCGTCGGTTTGGACCTCAAGTGTTTACATACCGGAACCCCAAAGGATGGCAGGCGATCATGCGAGTTTCTCGGGACCACCGCCGCGCATTGGCCGTCATTCACGCATTCGAAAAGCCTTGTCCGGAACAGATTACAGTGCCTCTTCAAGCGGGGGGAAGGATGGAGCATTACATCCATTTACCATTCACAAGACAGGAAACGCAGTATCGTAGGATCGGACCTCATTTGTCCCGTTCAGGGCGAGTATCGAGGTATTGTGGTGGAGCTCAGACGATAAACCTGTGGAATAGAATTGCCTTCCGACGCATGGTGAATTAATGATGCCGCGTGGTTATGATACGAACTTTAATGATAGTTTTGGCGTTGTGTTATGCGGTGTCGGCCGAGTCCGTGCCCACAAGTTCGGCTTCAGCTGAAGCACCAGTAGGAGTTCCTGAATTTGAAACGAATAGCCTTGGCATGAAGTTCAAGTCTGTGCCCGGGACAAAAGTGCGGTTTTCGATTTATGAAACGCGCGTAAAGGATTATCAAGTTTTCAAAAGCGCGACCCACAGAACATGGCCAAGTGCGAACTTTTCCCAAGGCGCTACGCATCCCGCCGTGAATATTAGTTGGGAAGATGGAATGGCCTTTTGTTATTGGCTCACTGAGAAAGACCGCAAAAGTGGGTTTCTAAAACCCGACGAAGAGTACAGGTTACCCACCGACGAGGAATGGGACGTGGCCGTAGGTTTGCGCCCCGCTGTCACCGGCCAAGGCCGTTCGCGTGATCCGGTGGTGGAGGGCGTTTATCCATGGGGGAAAAACTGGCCACCGCAACCCAAAGCCGGGAATTATGATCAGAGTTTGAGTGTGGACCCTTATTTATATACAGCTCCAGTAGGAAGTTTTGCCCCCAACTCCTTTGGGTTATATGACATTGGCGGCAATGTGTGGGAATGGTGCCTCGACAAATACGAGGAATCGGAAAATTTCCGCGTGCTCAGGGGAGCTTCTTGGAGAATGCGTAATCCTTCAGATCTCCTTTCGTCGTATAGGGTAGGCAATGCTTCAGACCTTCGACTTCCCGCCTACGGGTTTCGGGTGGTGATTGCGCAAGTTAGAAAATAAAACTTATGACTGTTGACCAATATGGACGCCCTGACGCCCCAGATTATTTTATGGGTATTGCCATGGCTGTGCGACGCCGCGCCAATTGTTTAGGAAGCCGGGTGGGGGCCATTATAGTTTTGCAGAATCGCATCGTGTCTACGGGTTACAACGGAACCCCGCATTTGATGGTCAACTGTCTCGAAGGCGGGTGTGAACGGTGCTCAAATCGTGACAAGTTTCCCGCTGGCAGAGCGTACGACGTATGTATTTGCGTTCACGCAGAACAAAACGCGTTGCTTGCCGCGGCTCGATTTGGCATTGCTGTTTCGGGAGGCACAGTTTTTTCCACGATGCAACCTTGCTTCGGATGCTGCAAAGAAATGCTTCAAGCTGACATTCACACCATTTATTATGTGCACCCGTGGGTGTATCCTGAGCAGGAAATGCAGGAACAATACGCGCAGATCAGCAAGATGTTTAAAGGCGGAATGCACGCATTAATTTTAGAAGATCCCGATGCAGCCTGGGCCGTGTCGAAGCGCCGAGTCGGCTTAACTATTGTGGCTGGTGATGACACGGGTCATTCCCCAGTTTAGTTCGAAAAAGCGCTGTCATTCCCCGCGCGCTTGACTTTCTTTTGTACCAGTCAATTCTAACGGAACAATTTGTAACCATTGGAAAAATTATGAGCGATCTAGCAATTTGGTTTATTAATATCGGCAACAAACAAGAAGGACCGATGACAAAATCAGCCGTCGAACAAATGCGCGTGAGCGGTCGGATCACGGGTGAGACACTTGTCTTCGGGCAAGGGATAACCCCGCAGTGGGCACCTTATAGTACGGTACCTGATTTAGCAGCTGCCGGTGGTGGGTTTGTGCCGCCCCCCATTCCATCGACACGAGTGGCGCATGAAGTTGATTTTGAAATTTTTGGCGATGACATGCAATACATTGAGATCGAGCTCGACCCCGCAGAGAGTGTTTTAGCGGAGGCGGGCGGCATGATGTTCATGGAAGATGGAATTCAGATGGAGACTATTTTCGGAGATGGATCATCGCAACAAAAAAACGGAATTATGGGTGCCCTTATGGGTGCCGGGAAGAGACTACTGACAGGGGAATCCCTTTTTATGACGGTTTTCACAAACCAAGGAGCCGGTAAAAAACGCGTGGCTTTTGGTGCACCGTACCCAGGGAAAATTATTCCCGTTGATCTCAAGCAGGTCAATGGGCGGTTGATTTGCCAGAAGGATTCCTTTCTGTGCGCGGCAAAAGGCGTTTCAGTTGGAATTGCTTTTAATAAAAAGATAGGGACAGGCCTTTTTGGTGGCGAAGGGTTTATCATGCAAAAACTGGAAGGCGACGGAATGGTTTTTGTACACGCCGGAGGAACCATTGGGGAACGCACGTTAAAAGCCGGGGAGACGTTGAGGGTGGACACGGGTTGTATCGTTGCATTTGAACAGACCGTTAATTACGACATTCAATTTGTTGGAGGCATTAAGACCGCATTTTTCGGAGGTGAAGGATTGTTCTTTGCAATATTGCAAGGTCCCGGGAAAGTGTGGCTGCAATCGTTGCCCTTTTCACGATTAGCAGACCGTATTTTTGCAGCCGCACCCAAAGGCGGTGGACGCCAAGTGGGCGAAGGATCCGCCCTTGGCGGACTCGGTAATATGCTCGACGGAGATTAGTCAGGAGAAGGCCGAGGACGGAGGCACCCCGATTCGCGCTGTCTTCGGATGGAGCGGCCATTTAAAATAATGAGTGTTCCGCGTCAAAAACCCGACGTGCGATTCTAAGTCCTCCCTTGATATTACCGGAAAAGTCATCCTATAGTGTTTCAGAGTTTTGAGTAGAGAAGATGACTTCCATCAAGCCGATGTAGCTCAGTGGTAGAGCAACGGTTTCGTAAACCGTAGGTCGCGAGTTCAAGCCTCGCCATCGGCTCCAGTTTCTTTTGGTTACGTGCGGGTTTAACAGTCAAAAACTGCCTATGTTTTTTGCATCTGTTGAGGCATTTTAATTTGTTAAGGTTTAATCATGAAAATATTAGCTATTGTGCAAATGGTGCTAGCCATTGCGTTGACAGGGGCATTTATCTATATCGAGGCCCATACTCAAACCGCTCAACTTACACAAGCCATGAAGGCAACCGCCAATAGCCTTGAAGAGGCGTCCGGGATCGCGCAGACGGCTCGAGAGCATTATAAAAACGTCAGTGGAACGATGGATAAATCGGGCCAGGCCATTGCTTCGCTTGGGCCGACAGTTAAAGAGTTAGGGACTCAAACAGCCATGATTGGGAAAACCATTGAGGACATCAACATTCCCACTGGAATAACCATCGAGGGGTTAAAACCCGCATTGACGTGGTCAAAAATATTTGAAGGTAACCGTCTAAAATCTTTAGGTTCAAATTTTGAAAGTATCGGTGAAACTCTAAAAGTAGTGGGGCCGGAAATGCAGAAGCTTGCGAAGGAAGCGCCTATTATGGAGGAGCGACTTGGTAAAATATCAACGAATTTAAATGACGCGGCAAAGGAACTCAGGAAACCAGTGGCCGGTAGGTCGTACATAATTCTTTTGGCTGCACTCATGGGATTTCTGGTTTTTTCCCAAAGCTTGATGTTATTCCTGATGGCATCTCGGAAAGGTCATGAAACTCAACCATCATAACGAACTGAGTAAACCGCTTGGAAAATAAGGGTAAAAGTGATAGTTTGGGCGTACGCAGACAAGAATAGGCATGAAAAAAACGATCAAGTTTTCAGCAATTGAACGAGGCGAACAGAAATCGACTGAGGAAAAGATTAAAACACCCGAGGCAAAACCCAAACAGGAACCAGCCGTTTTAGGGTCGGTAGAGAAGGCTGAACCCATTTCGAAATCCAATTCAGACTCGGGGAAAGTTGACCTTGATCAACTTAAGTCGACGAGGAAGAATGGTCGGCTTTTGATGATCCTCTTGGTCGTAGGTTTGGGAGTTGGATTATTGATGGGGATTGCCTTTTTAGTGAGTCGCCGGCCTACAGCCACTGCGGATGCGTTTCCAATCACCGCTTATTTTGACAATGGGACATCACTTTTTGGGAATCGCTATTCCGCCGTGTTAGAAGTCGAAGGGCAAATCGCTTGGGAAGAAAAAACGGGGCGACTCATGGCTTTTCGGGATAAAACCTCCAGCAAAATAGTGCCCTTATTTTTTCCACCAGAAGTTGCCGGCCAGACATTCCAAAAAGGCCAAATTTATCATTTAACATTCCAAGTTAAAGAAGGAGGCCTCCTTTATGTTGAGAAAAGTCACAAACCATAAAACCCTGCAATACGCAGTCCTAGCTGTGGTGATTTTCACCTGTGTTCCCGTCGTTGCCCAGCGAAACCCAACCCTTGAGAATGCCGGAGAGACGTTGACCAATACCGTTGGAACCGTTGCCACCAATATTAATAGGTCGGCATCTTCGTGGGAAATGATTTTAGGAAATTCCGCGAATGTAGGGGCATTGAACGGGTTGATTGGGACAAATTATTCACTTATTCAGAAGGAAATCAGAAACATGCTGATGCCTACAGTTGCGACCATGCCCAATGCGCGAACGCTTCCGCTGACCTTGTTTGAGACATACGCCAGCACCAAGGAAAAAAAGGCTGAGGATGTTGATCGTTACGTCGCATTGATTAAGGAAATGCGGGCAAGCCTCAAGTCTGGTGACAAAAAAAGTTTGGACAAAGCTCTCTCCAATATACCTGAGATGGCGAAATATGATTTTGATGGCGGACTCTCCGAAAACATCGCAGAACGCGTCATTGCGGCACAAGAAAGCGATGCGGTAATACAAAAGCTAGAAATCGAAAACGAAAACCTTCAAAAGTTACAAGCGATCAATGCTTCGAAGGCCACGACATTGATGTCAGGAGGGCTAACAAAAGCCCCCGCACCATCCGATCAATCAACTGGGGGAACGAACAATATAAATTTTAATAATTCAACGACCCTAAACGCAGAGAGTAAAGTTTCACTGGATAGAGTGTATAAAATAACTCAACTCGAACAAGAACGGTTATTGAGCGCTGGAAAAGTGGGGGTGAATAAGGCCCGCCAAGTTGAAAAGGAAATTACTGCCCGCCGGGATTTTAGGGCCTTTATTGGATCTCGTTTTACTACTGAACAATTCCTGCACACAGTGGTCTCAATTGAGTTATACCGGGTCCTTTACCAGGATGGGGATTATCCTCCAGAACTCGATAACATGTACAATACTTCGTTGGAAATGATGAAACTCGCTCAGCAACAACTCGAGGCGTACGAGTACAAACAGGAGAATAAAGAACTCGCGGGCGCATCAGAAATGCTTCTTGGGGCGTTTATGAGTAACAGAAATTACCCTGAACTCCTCAAGATCAGCCGCGATCAAAAACGTAAAGTAGCGAAGTATTTGCGTAATATGTCAGAACTCGAGAGTTTACTATTAGTTCGGGATTATGAAGCAGCTGAAAATAAAATAAAAGAGGTGCGGGTCGAAGCTACCGACTTTGATTTCAACAAAGCCATGGCAATGGTCAGACAAGGAAAGCAAAAAAGTTCATTTGCACTAGGTCGGGCTCAAATGGCTGTACAATCTGGGAACGTTGAGGAAGCGGAAAAGTTTTTTGCCATGGCTTATGAAATGTGGCCTGATAATCCAGAGATTCAAACCGCCAGTAAAATGTTTTTTAAAGGATCTGATCTTAAGGAAAATGCGGTTGCTGATTTTGATCGGTATTGGGCGGAAGACAATTGGAGGGCCATTGCTGAGAATCAATTGAAATATGCAACAGCCTTGATGACGGATATCCCGCGGCAGACGAAACTCAGAAAAGCCGTGGAAAAAATTCAAGGCATTGAAATAGCCATCATGAAAGCCCAGGAATTAAAACGGCGTGGAGATAAATATGGTACATGGGAGGCGCTCGAATCCGCTGCGCGGACATGGACCGACGACAATAAACTAAACACAATGCGGGCTGAAGCCAGTAGTGATGCCGCAGACTTTGTTAAATCATTGAGGACCGCCGAGCAGTTCGAGGATAAACAACATTATGGGTTGGCCTTAGCTTGGTATCTCCAAGCTCAGAATCTTTATCCTGTCAGCGAATTTGCTGGAAACGGCGTTAAAAACGTTTCGGACAAAATTGTGCCATCCAGCTCTCAGAAGGATAAAAAATAACTAATTCCGCAAGTAGGGACCGCCCTGAGACGATCCCTTTGGATTATTGATAAAACGCTAGGAGTAAGCAGTTGCCTCCTCTGCTTAAGCGTTTTTTCTAGCTCGTCGGGATCTTCACCCATTTGCGGGTGTTCGCCGATTTTTCAACTGCAGCGAGGACTAGATCATTGTTCATACCGTCTTCGAAAGTAGGCTGAACACTTTTTCCGGCTACAACAGCATCGATAAAATCAGCAAACGTATTGATGAACGTGTGTTCGTACCCGATAATATGGCCCTCGGGCCACCAAGCGCCCGCATAGGGATGTGCGCTATTGGTCACGATAATATCGCGGAAACCTTTGGCATGAGCAGGGTCTTTGTCGTTGAAAAACTTGAGACGGTTCATGTCTTCGAAATCAAAGAATAAAGAGCCTTGGCTTCCATTGATTTCCAAGGTGATATGATTTTTCCTGCCAAGAGCAAAGCGTGTCGCTTCGAGGTTAGCGATAGCGCCATTCTTAAAGCGTCCGATCCAAGTGACCGCATCATCGACCGTGACTTTACCTTTGCGGGCGGAAGCCTTGGCTCCGGCTAATCCGCCGCCGGCATCATTGAGGAGGGGGCGTTCTTTGATGAATGTTTCCATTAAGGCAGAAACCTCAACAATATCGCCAACAAGATAACGACCTAAATCGATGATGTGTGCATCGATATCGCCGTGAGTACCGGAACCTGCGATTTCCTTTTGTAAACGCCAGACTAAGGGGAAATTGGGATCCACAATCCAATCCTGAGCGTAGCGCGCTCTGAAATGGAAAATACGTTCGCCCAACTCGCCATTCATAATCATTTTTTTGGCAAGTGCGATGGCTGGAATACGGCGGTAGTTATGGCACACCATGTTAACCACACCTGCTTTTTTAACCGCATCGACCATTTGTTTACATTCCTTCGGATTCATTCCGAGCGGCTTTTCGCATAAGATTGCTTTCCCTGCTTTAGCCGCGGCGATGGCAATTTCAGCATGGGTATCGTTGGGGGTGGTGATATCGATGATATCGATTGACGGGTCATTGACCACCTTGCGCCAATCGGAGACGAAACCTTGCCAGCCCAGTTTATCGGCTGCGGCAGCTACTTTTTCTTCATTACGTCCGCAAATGGTCTTGAGAACGGGGCGAGCTTTTGTATTAAAGAAGCGGTCAACTTGGCGCCAGGCGTTCGAATGCGCCTTGCCCATGAAGTTGTACCCGATCATTCCGACGTTAAGAGTTTTAGCCATAAATCTAATAAAGTTAAGGGTTGTTATCTAATAAACTGTTGAATTGCGACAATCTTTTACTACATTGCCGGTGTGATTGTAAACCTTCTCAAATCAAAACTTCATAGAGCCACCGTGACTGATGCCAGCTTGCATTATGAAGGGAGCCTCACCATTGATATTGAACTGATGAATGAAGTCGGCCTTTTGCCGTATGAGAAGATCCTTGTGGGGAACATGGCCAATGGTGAGCGATTCGAGACATATGCTATTCCTGGTCCAGCGGGGAAGAGAGATGTGTGTTTGAACGGCGCCACCGCTCATCTTGGAAAACGCGGGGATAGGTTAACAATTATGGCGTTTTGCCAGTTAACCCTTGCCGAAGCCGAAAAACACTATCCAAGAGCCGTCACTCTGAACGAAAAAAATGAAGTCGTCTCACGCAAACCCGCTTCAGCACTTCAGCAAGGCTAAAAGCGCCAGGGTTATTTAAAGTGTATGAAAAAATCAATTGATTGGGCCATTGTCCGGTATGTCATTGCCTTGATTATCGGAGTGACTGCTTTTTTCAGTGTTCCGTACCTGAAAGGAATACCAATGATCCTCGCGGTGGGCGGTGCTGCCATCCTCGTTATATGGGTGGCATTCAAATTGGAGCCAGACACGGGCAAGCCTGCGAAAATTGAGGATCATACTATTTTTGGTCGGGTATCTGTTTTTCCGGGGTACTGGGTGGGCGAAATATCGGAAGTGGCTAACAAGGTGAAAATTCGTGGTTTTTTTACGGATGCCGAAGAAATTGCGGGACCAACAAAGGATCAGGAAGAGTTATACAATAAAATATTCTTACGAAAAGCTCAATTGATAGAGGCAGCGCTCACCGATCTTGAGAAGAATTGTTTCAATGAATTCGACCCAGCCATAAATCGAGAGCAGGTATCATTTTTTGAAATACACCTGCGGGCGCTGGAGGAAGGGAGATTTGCATTTTGTTTTCAAGTTAAAGATCGCCAAGCAAAGCAAGGCGAGAAAGCGATATTGATGGTCGACTTTGTCGAGTACGAAGTGAACGACGCTGGGTTGGCGGATTAAAAGATATAAGTAAAAACCTTATAACAATAGTTGTAATGTACTAATGAGATATGGTAGCTTTTTTTATGTCTCGTGTTTTACCCCAACACCCTTGGTTCCTGACTGAGGACTCGCTGTGCGATACGTTAAAAAATCATCTCATTGATGAGATAAAGAAGGCCGAACCTGGTTCACATTTTCCCGGTATGAGACATTGGTCTCGTTTATCGCAACTTCCGATTAGTTCCGTGGACGAAGTTTTAAAAGACCTCTGTCGTCGCGGCTTACTTTCTTTCAAACCAAATAAGGGTTATTCTATCCATAAACCAATTGAAACTAAAACAATAGTCGTTGTTTTTGGTGGGGCTGATGCGTTTGGAGTGTCGTCCTCGCCGTTTTATAAAATGTTTCTGGATATCGTGAGCCGGGAAATTGGGGCGCGAGGATACAAATTTAAATATTATGTGGACTTGCCTGACCTATACCCCGGAGGATCACCCAATGCTGCGCATCAGGAGTTTGTCTCTGAGTTAGCCTCTGGACACATTCAAGGAGTGATCGTCCCCAGCGTACGAGGGTCAGATCAGGTCTGTTGGTTTCGCCAACTCAAAGTTCCCACAGTCATCTTTCTACCCGAAGGCTCTGATTCATCTACAAATTGTGTAACCATTGATTGGGCGTCTATGCTTAAGCAGGGCGTTGATGCTTTAGTGGGTCAAGGATGCGATAGGATAGGTTGGATTCATCCAATGCCCGTGCAAGGAACCTTTTTTGAGAACCATCGGTTGCAATCTTTTAAGGATGCTCTTTCGCAACACTCAAAGCAGTTCCAATCAGAGTGGGTTTGGGATAAAACTTTCAGTTTATATGATCGATTGAGCTTGGGTCACGAGGAACGTGGGTATTGGACGATTAAACGTTTTTATGAGGCCGCCGCTTTCGCGCAAGGTTCAGACCGAATGAAGGAATTGGCTAAATTTCCGGATGGATTGGTTATATGTGATGACTACATGGCGCGGGGCGCACTCTTAGCCTTTCATCAAATGGGGTTAGACGCGGGGATTGACGTGAAGATAGTGACCCATTCAAATAAAGCTTCACCAGCTTTGACTGGGGTGCAGCACCCTTTTATGCGATTGGAAATAGACCCATGTGAAGTAGTCACAACAATGATCCATCTCGTTGAAAATTTAATGAACGGGCAAATCATAAAGGGCCAAGCAAGTGCAGCTATCCCATCCACCTTGATCCCAAGGTAAACCTCTTTGAGGCTCATAAATCAGGCCTCCTTGTCCTTTAAGCTATAAAAACAATAAATACTATAAATTCTGCTTCTTTTTCTACGGATTTTACTTATTATGAATGAGAATAATAAACCGACAACTAATGAGGGAATATGAGTTTAGTCCTACGAGTTGGTTCGCGACTTGGTGATTATCAAATCACCGAAGATCTAGGCGACGAAGGCGTGGCCCGTGAATTTTACGCGGAGCACCTGACATTGAAACGACCTGTTTCGATGGTGGTTTTAAGTAAACGCAACGATTCCGAAGCAGAAATGCTGGAACAGATTGCCCTAACAGCCCGGTCGACCGCATCCCTGACGCATCAAAATATAGTCTCGATTTATGATTTCTCCCAAGTCGCTGATATGTATGTCCTTATTCGGGAGTATGCAGATGGGTATCCGCTTGAATATTATTTTTCCAACAAAACCGAATTTTCCATAGCCGATGCCATCGTCTATATCCGTCAAGCCGCGTCTGCGTTGGCTGCGGCGCATCATAGCGGAATTGCGCATTTTTACGTCAATCCGGAGAATTTAATTCTCACCAACGCCGGATTAATCAAAATTAACAATTTAGGATTGTCGTTATCCCCAGCCGGTGGGAGTCGATTGCGCGCCACTGAAAGTGATTTTCATTCATTGTGTTACGCCGCGCCAGAACTCATTCTTAATCAAAAGGATGTAGGCCACGGGGCTGACATTTATTCACTCGGAGCCATATTTTATCAAATGTTATGCCATGAACCCGCATGCCAAGGAAAAACACTCGCAGAAGTGGTCATGCTTCATCAAGCAGTGTTAAGAATAGATGAGACAAAATTTCCAATCACAGTGGACCCGGAGTTAAAGCGGATCGTCCTAAAAATGTTAGCCCGCAAACCTGTTGACCGATACAAAGACATGGGTGAGGCAGACCAAGACCTATATCTTTTTCAACAAGGCCATAAAAATCATACCGCATCCGCATCTGTTTCTGTATTTGGTCAGGATTTTCCAAACAAGACAGGGTATGTAAGTCTTATTTTCTTTCATGAAATTTCCCATGTGCTTCGAGGATTTGTGGGGACCAATACCAAACCCGTCATTGCATCTGCGCTTGAAGACGTAAAAGAAAGCCCATCTCGTTTCCCATGGCGACGACTAGGCGAATTCCTTGACCGCATCGAATCGTCCATCACCAACCCACGCCAACGCGAAACCTTTCGTAAGGAAGCCATCGTTATCTGCCAAAGGATGTAAAAAGGTGCTGACAACCTTTTTCTTAGGCCACAAAACGAACCATTAGCTCAAAGGAGTGATTATCTTTGCGCGATCCTCACTCGATACGCTGATTCCAACTGGGTAGACTGTATTTTTCTTGGACGAGCTGATGGGTATGGTCGGAGAGGTCGGTAGTGAAAGGTGAATCAGCTTCCCACGCTCGTTTGAGGCTCGTTTTAAGATCGTCACTCGCAATGGGGAGAGTTGTGAGGAAACCATTGTGCGTGCGATCGGCTCGATAGTCGGGTTGGCGCGCAGGCTCAGAAAGGGCTTGGGTGATGAGATTAAGATCGACACCGTTGAGCAGAAAGGTGCCGTGAAAGAGCAGACATTTTCGTTTTCGGCGTTGGGCGTTCCCGGAAAATTTAAGGTTGTCGATTGTTAAATCGGAAATACCTTGAATGGACCCCTTGATATGCTGATCCAAAGCGAGTAGGTTCCTCGACAGCACGTAGTCGTTAGTTCGAACGATATTATGGAGTAGGGGATCGCGGTCGATCTGGAGGACCACAGCAAAGTTTAAGGAACCCGGAAGCTGCAGGACTGTCCCCCCGCCACTGCATCGGCGGAGGATAGGTAAATGGCGGGCTTCGCAGAAGGCCCGATTGGTTTCGCGGTTTATCGAATTGGAACAGCCGAGGACGACGAAAGGGGATTGGGGCATCCAAAACCTTAGAACTTCTAGGTCAGAGTTCTGTTCGCAGAAATCCAAAAGGGCTTCTTCATAGGCCAGATTTTCTTCAGGAGTTGAGAGGGTGCGGTCGGTCCACTGCATTTGGTTGAGAATTTTAATTGCACAAAGGGCGGATTTAATCTTTTTTATTACCTTTCCGGTGCTCTTGCGCGCGAAAAGATTCGCATATTAACGTTAAGAAAACAATGAGTGTATTAAACGAGACAGATTTCAGTAACAGTCAACAAGCGGGTGACCAGAAGCGCTTTGTCGATTCCCTAGGCAACGTATTGGAATATGTTTTAAAACGGGAAGAAGGACACAGGGCACCCGTCGTCGTAAATAAGATCATGAAAGATCTTCGTAAATCCGGGCTCAACGTGCCGACGACAGTGAGCACTCCCTATGTAAATACCATCCCGCCCGAAGAAGAACCTCCATACCCCGGCGATCGGGCTCTTGAACGGCGCATCCGGAGTTATACCCGATGGAACGCCATGGCGATGGTGGTGAACGCCAATCGAAAACACAGTGGACTCGGTGGGCACATTTCTACTTTTGCTTCAAGTGCGACACTTTACGATGTGGCATTTAATCATTTTTTCCGCGCTCCCGCTGAAGAGTTTCCTGGGGACATGATTTATTTCCAAGGGCACATGACCCCTGGCGTTTACGCTCGCGCGTTTCTTGAAGGCCGTTTAAGTGTCGATCAACTTCAGAACTTCCGCCAGGAATTGGCTGATACCCCAGGGCTGTCTTCGTATCCGCATCCCTATCTGATGCCCGATTTCTGGCAGTTCCCCTCAGTTTCAATGGGGCTTGCTCCCATTATGTCGATTTACCATGCTCGCTTTTACCGGTACATGAAGGCGCGAGGATTTGCGAAGTCGGGCCCTGAACCGAAGTTCTGGTGTTTCCTTGGGGACGGCGAAAGTGACGAACCGGAATCATTGGGGGCCCTTTCATTGGCGGCTCGCGAAAACCTCGATAACCTTGTATGGGTCGTGAATTGTAACCTTCAACGTTTGGACGGACCTGTTCGCGGTAATGGTAAAATCATTCAAGAACTCGAATCCATTTTTCGTGGTGCGGGTTGGAACGTGATCAAATTAATCTGGGGTTCTGATTTTGATCCTCTGCTTAAAGCTGATAAAAACGGGTTGCTCGTTAAACGCATGGAAGAAGCGGTGGACGGGGATTATCAGAAATATTCAGTAGAACCGGGAAGTTACACGCGCAAACATTTCTTTGGCAAATACCCTGAGCTTCTGGAATTGGTGAATCATCTTTCCGACGAACAAATTCACAAACTTCAGCGGGGTGGTCACGATCCCCAAAAGGTTCATGCCGCATACAGGGCCGCGATGGGTCATAAGGGCCAGCCGACGGTCATTCTTGCCAAGACCGTGAAAGGGTACGGTTTGGGTGAAGCCGGCGAAGGGCGTAATATCAGTCATCAACAAAAAGAGTTGAACGAAAAAGAGCTGCGCGAATTCCGGAAACGGTTTGGTGTTCCGATTAGTGATGAAGAAATTGGGGCAACACCCTTTTATCGGCCCCCAGAAGATAGTATCGAAACGAAGTATATTAAGGAACGGCGTAAAGCTTTGAACGGGGCGGTGCCTCAACGTCGCCAAAAGTCAGACTCCCTTCAGGTGCCGCCGCTCGATTTTTATAGCGAGGTTACTCAAGGATCCGGGAAACAAGAGATTTCCACAACAATGGCGTTTGTCCGGATACTCACTAAACTTTTGCGCGAACCAAATATAGGACGTCGAGTCGTTCCGATTATCCCTGACGAAGCGCGCACATTCGGAATGGATGCGTTATTCCGCCAGGTAGGTATTTATTCTTCCAAAGGTCAATTGTACGAGCCCGTTGATAAAGAATCGCTTCTTTATTACCAGGAATCAACTGATGGCCAAATCTTGGAAGAAGGAATAACTGAAGCTGGGTCAATGTCATCTTTTATTGCCGCCGGAACCGCTTACGCGAACCACGGGCAACCGATGATCCCCTTTTACATTTATTATTCGATGTTTGGGTTTCAGCGGGTGGGCGACTCTATTTGGGCCGCAGCGGACAGTAAAGCCAAGGGGTTTTTATTAGGTGCAACCGCGGGCCGCACGACGTTGAACGGTGAAGGTTTGCAGCATCAGGACGGACACAGTTTATTATTTGCGACGAGCGTTCCGACCTTGTTATCGTATGATCCAGCATTTGGATATGAAGTGGCCGTGATCGTTCACGATGGGCTTAAGCGGATGTACCAGGATAACGAAGACGTCTTTTATTATCTGGCACTCTATAATGAGAATTATGCCATGGCCGCGATGCCAGAAGGCGTTGAGCAGGGGATCCTTTCTGGGATGTACAAGTATAACGTAGGAACAGAAGGTAAGGTAAAAGCTCAGATATTAGCTAGCGGCCCGATGGTACTACAGGCACTTAAAGCGCAAGTGATCCTTGCTGAGAAATATGGAGTGTCCGTAGATATTTGGAGCGTGACCAGTTATAAGTCACTTCGGACCGACGCGTTGCGGACTTCACGCTGGAACATGTTGAATCCTGAGAAGGAACCCAAAAAGTGTTATATCGAAACGACCTTAGCCAATGAAAAAGGCCCGTTCCTTTCTGTGTCCGATAACGTAAAGTTGTTGGCAGATGGAATTGCACCATGGGTGCCCGGTGGGTTAACGACCTTAGGCACGGATGGGTTTGGGCGCAGCGATACCCGCGCTAGTTTGCGCCGGTTTTTTGAAGTGGATACGGAGTCTATTGTCATCGGAACCCTTTACGCGTTAAGCAAACAAGGCAAAGTGGATAAGAAAGTTGTGGCGCAGGCCATTAAGGATTTGAATTATAACCCGGACAAAAAGTTTCCGGTGTTGGTCTAGTTTTTACAGGAATTGAACATGGATATAAAAGTGCCCCCCATCGGTGAAGGTATTGATCACGGTACCGTTGTGAGTATTCTCGTCAAAGTTGGTGACGTAATACGAAAAGACCAAGACATCATAGAACTCGAAACAAAAAAAGCTGTGGCACCTATCCCGTCCACAGGCGCAGGAAAAGTTTCGCAGATCATGGTCAAAGTAGGTGATGACGTTGCGATAGGTCAGCTAGTGCTCTTATTGGACGGTGCCGCTGGTGCAGGTGCCCCCGCGACGCCAGCGACCGAGCCCGAGAAAAAGGTGGCAGCACCTTCTAAGGCGAAACCTGTAAACCATGCCCCGCAACGAGCGCCCGACGTACAACCCGTTTCTGCAAACTATCAATATCAGTCTGAGAGCGGTAATGCGCCTCCGGCATCACCGACTGTTCGCAAGGTCGCACGGGATCTTGGGTTGGATTTGGGTCGGATTCAAGGAACCGAGAGTGGCGGGCGGATATGCATGGAAGACATGCACAATTACGTGATGTGGTTGCAGGAACAGGTGTTCATGCGCAAGGACGTCGCACCCAATGCGGTGGCACCTAAGGCTCCTTCTAAAAGCATCGATTTTTCCAAATGGGGAACTGTTACAAAAAAACCTCTCTCTGGCTTACGCAAAATTATTGCCGAGCGGATGACTGAAAACTGGCAGACTATCCCACACGTAACACAATTTGATGAAGCTGACGTCACCGCACTCATGGAATTGCGTAAGAAGTTTATGCCCGATTACGAGAAGAAAGGGACAAAACTCACGCTTACGCCGTTTATTATTAAGGCGATTATTAAGGCCTTACAAAAATATCCCCAGTTCAATTCAAGTCTTGATGAATCAACTAAAGAAGTGGTGGTTAAGGATTATATCCATATCGGAGTCGCAGTGGATACCGACGCAGGGTTGATTGTTCCCGTGATCCAAAATGCAGATAAGATGAGCCTTTTAGAGATGTCACTCGAATTGGCAGACTTATCGGAGAAGACCAAGAACCGCAAGGTTCCCATGGACAAGCTGGAAGGTGGTACATTCACCATATCTAACTTGGGTGGAATTGGCGGTACCTTTTTTACGCCGATCATTAACAAACCAGAGGTTGCAATACTTGGCATAGGCAAAGGATTCCAGAAACCAATCGTGAAAGCCGGTAAAGTGGAAGTGGCTTCCGTGATGCCGCTTGGATTATCGTATGATCATCGGGTCATTGATGGAGCGGACGGCGCGCGGTTTATACGTGAGATCATAGCGCATTTGGAAAGTTTTAATGTTGAAGAAGTGAAGATTTAACCCCCGAGCGACAAAAATGGAAAAATTGAACACAGACATATTGGTAATAGGAGCAGGACCCGGAGGATATGCCGCAGCTTTTTATGCAGCGGACATGGGGAAAAAAGTCATCTTGGTCGAGCAAGATCAAAATCTTGGAGGTGTGTGTTTAAATCGAGGATGCATTCCATCAAAGGCGTTACTCCGCGCGACACATTTGATTCGGGAAACTGACCATAGTAGCACAATGGGAATTACGTTTGTAAAACCTAAGGTGGACATAAACACCATGCGTGCGTGGAAAAACGCGGTCATCACCAAGCTTGCAGGCGGAATCTCACAATTGGCCGCAAAACGGAAAGTTGAAGTTATCCGTGGGCGGGCGCATTTTGAGGACTCGAAAACTGTCCGGATAGAGGTCGCAGGGGAAGGCCAAAAGTTTATCAATTTTCAAAAGACGATTATTGCCACTGGGTCAAAACCCGCATTGCCCCGTGAATTTGATCTCGGTAATCCGAGAGTCATGACATCGACCGAAGCGCTGGATCTTGAGGACGTCCCAGAGGATTTGCTGATCATTGGCGGCGGGTACATCGGGATAGAGCTCGGGACTGTTTATGCAACCTTGGGCAGTAAAGTGACTGTCGTTGAAGCTTTGGACGAGATATTAAGAGGTGCCGATCAGGATTTGCTCCGACCTGTGAAGAAATACATTGAGTCAGCTTTTAAGGAAGTGCGCACCAGCACGAAGGTGCAGAAAATCGCGACCAGCGGAAAAAAAATTCAGGTGACCACCGAAACCAACGGTGAGAAACGGGAAGAATTGTACGACCGCGTTCTGGTATCCATCGGACGGGTGCCTAACTGTGATGATCTAGGTCTCAAAAACACCAAGGTCACGCGTGATTCCAAAGGTTTTATTGAAGTGAATGATCAAATGCAAACCGCTGATTCCGGGATTTACGCCATTGGAGATGTGGTAGGCGGAATGATGCTTGCGCACAAGGCATCGAAGGAAGCGCGAATTGCGGTAGAAGTAATTATTGGAGAACACTCCACCTTTAAGAACGTGTTTATACCGGCGGTTGTGTTTACGGACCCTGAAATTGCTTGGGTTGGACTTACAGAAGATGAAGCGCGTGCCAAAAATATTCCTGTGCAGGTAGCAAAGTTCCCATGGGGAGCCTTAGGTCGCGCGGTGTCTTATGAGCGTGTGGATGGGATGACCAAAATTATTGTCGAACCTGAAACTGAGCGTGTACTTGGAGTGGGGATTGTGGGAGTGGGCGCAGGGGATCTTATTGGAGAAGCTGTTCTCGCTCTTGAAATGGGCGCTTCCGTGCGAGACATTGCAGAGGCGGTTCACCCGCATCCGACATTCTCGGAATCGATGATGGAATCTGCCGAACTGTTTTATGGGCATTCTACCCACGTTATCCTTACGAAGCGTGAGCCTGCACCTGCAACTGAAACTGAAACTGAAACTGAAACTGAAACTGAAACAGATGCTGAGCCTGTAGCGAGTTAAGGTAAAACAAGGGCAGATCCCTACACCTCGCCATTAACATTTGTGTCTTGCGCGAAGTTGAAGTGCAGCTTTTAAACGACCAAACCCGGAAGGTTCAAAAAAGAACCTGCCGGGTTTGGTGCGATCCGGAAAACGACCAGTTGTTGTGTGTATCGTGGCGACTTGAGATGAACTGGTCGCCGAAGCAAGCATCCGGAAAATTTTCCTCATTCATATCAAAGAACTACCTTTGGTTAAGCCAGATGTATGCCAGAATGGTCGGAACCGCGCACGCTACCTGCTAGATACAGATACGAATGAAAACCTCACCACTCCTTTTGATGTGGCTCTTCACCCTAGGAGCCTATGCCCAAAATACAAACGTACCCACGATTGTCCCCCCCACAACAGTCCTCAAGCCTCGTAACGCCCCGGGTGTCACGATTGATCCGTCGACATTGGCAGAATTCGACCGTCAACCCGAAAGGACCAAAACCTTAATTAGGACAGCTCTTGACCTCGCAGGACGAGGATTGACCTATAAATATGGGTCTGCGGATCCAAAGAACGGCGGCATGGATTGTTCCGGCACCATGTTTTATATCTTAAAACAGGTCGGAGTAAAAAATGTACCCCGGCAATCGGACCTTTTTTATCGGTGGGTTTGGGAAAACGGGACACTCAAAGCTGTGGCAGGGAGCACATTTAAAAGCTTTGAGTTTAATGAGCTCGCACCCGGCGATCTTCTGTTCTGGACCGGGACGTATTCAACCCCCAATCGAGACCCTGCGATTTCACATGTCATGCTCTACTTGGGAACTGAAAAGAAAACAGGGCGACGTTTAATGGTGGGATCAAGTGACGGGAGAACGTACGATTCACTCAAGCGAAATGGCGTTAGTGTGTTTGATTTCCATTTACCAAAAGACGGAAAATCTGCCCGTTTTGTCGGATACGGGAGAATTCCCGGGTTTGATTTAGCATCAGGGAAACCTATACCCGTTGAAAAAGTTGCCTCCGAAAAACCCATTACCGTTAAAAAACATGTCTCCGAAAAACCTGCACCTGATGAGCAACTTGATATCGAAAAAACGCTCAGCGAGTTGGAGTCGGTAATTCAACCCTTGGACGAAACCATGGTTTCCACCCCGACTGAATAAGCTTCACGAGTCTCTGACTCCCTTGCGAAGGTTTATCAACGAGTGTGACCACACCAACTCAAAAGCCAGTGGGATTTATCGTTTTTTTGCGGGCTTCTGAGGGGTGCGGTCGACTTCGGCTCGAGCTTTGGAGGCTTTTGAAAGGTAATCGTCTTTTTTCTCAGGATTCAGGAGAGCAGCTTTGTCCCAAAATTTAATAGCCATGGTGAAATTTTTCTGCATGAAATAAGCTTCGGCCAGATGATCAAAAACCACGTCGTCATCAAGTTTCATAAGACTCACCGCCTTTTTAAGCTCGAGAACTGCCGCATCATATTTCCCCATCTTAAAATAAACCCAACCTAAGCTATCAAGAAAGGCACCATTATCTGGATCAAGTGCAACGGCTTTCTCGATAAGTTTCTGAGCTTCTTCGAGGTTCTTACCTTTGTCGGCCCACATGTAGCCGAGGTAATTCATAGCCAATGGATTATTATCATCGAGGTCGATTGCTTTTTTGAGTAATTGAGCCGCTTTAACATCATCTCCCATAACTTCATAAGTTGAAGCGTACTCAATAAAAAAGACGGGCCGCATACGATCTTCTCCACCTGAGCGAGTAATGGTTTCTTCAAAGAGGACAATGGACCGCTCGAAATTACGGTTCTCTTTTTGGATCCGGGCTTCGACGTAGGAAATTTCGGGACTCACAGGAAACTGAGTGCGCGCTTCTGTTAGGACTTTAATGGCTGCTTCCGGGTTTTTGTTTCGCGAATGGACCAGAGCGATGCTGATGTAGGGTTTGACGACAGCCGGATTAATTTGAATTGATTTTTCGAAAGCGGAAATCGCTTTGTCGTATTGCTTCAATTCAGCATAAGTGGATGCCAAACTTTCGTGAAGTTCCGCGTTCATTGGATTTTTGCGGATAGCCTCTTCTAGTTCAGTAATTGATTTGTCGTGCTGCTTTAATCCGGCGTAAGCAGAAGCGATCCGTTCATGGATGCCGGAGGCGTGAGGTTGTTTAACCAGCACCTGGCGATAAAAATCAATGGCTTCCTGGAACTCCCCTAAATCCATAAAAAGATCTGCGGTATGTTGTGTTGCGTAAATATCATCCGGGGCAAATTTCTGAGCAGTTTGGATGAGCAATTTAAACACTTTTTTGTTTTGAGCCGTAATGAGAGGTGGAGAAAGCATCATGGTCGCCGCGTACATATCGGCCATTTTCAGCCAGTAATTCGCTTGGCTTGGTAGATGTTTGGAAGCCTTTTCGAGAGTGACCAAGGCTTCTGAATATTTTTTCTCAGCCATATAAACCTCATAAAGGTATTGGTAGGGAAGCAACTCAGTGGGATCAAGTTGAACAGCCTTAATTGCAGCGGCTTCTGCATCAGCCAGGCGATTGGCGGCTTTACTAAAAACCACGAGAGTCATCCAAGCTTGTTGGGATTTTTGATTTTCCCGGACTAGGGCGTTGATGAGTTCCAGCGCTTTATCATATTTCTTTTTGCGCATGTACTCATGTGCGACGCGGTATCGGAGTTCGATAAACGTAGGATCAAGTGCGATCACTTTCTCGTATGATTCAATGGCAGAGGCGGAATCACCTGCCGCTTCGGCAGCGAGGCCCGCTGAGTAAAAGCTTGCGGCGTCGGCGTTCTTTAAATGAACATCGGTCAACTGGAGCTGTTTAGAGTTGGGGCGTGACGCCTCAAACAGTTTTTCGGGCACGAGCAATTCGCCGTCTTCCCCGACTAAACTAGGGGACGGGCCAAAGCGCGGCACAGCCGTAGCTGTGACGCTCGATTGCGAAACTTTAGGTTGCGCAGTACCGGTTTGCACCGGTTGGTATGCGCAACCACTCATCACCCATGCCAGCAAGGCCACAGACCAACAATAAGTCCGGGTTGGCATGTCCTTCATAGAAGGTTGGGTTAGCGATTCAAGTTCTTCTTATGACGATCCGCGCGAAGACGTTTGCGGCGTTTATGCTTGTTGATCTTCGATTTTCTGCGCTTTTTTAACGAACCCATGGTTTCCTTGCTTTATTTAATTAGTAAATCAATTTGTTAAGAGGATATTCAATAATTCCTTCAGCGCCACTGGCTTTGAGCTTGGGAATAATTTCGCGAACGATATGCTCGTCAATGATTGTTTCGACGGCGACCCAGCCCTTAAGTGTCAAGGGCGACACTGTCGGATTTCTGAGCGATGGTAGATTTTCCAGCAGAGATTGCAAGCGGGATTCCTCAATATTCATTTTAAGGCCTACTTTTTGGCGCGCATTAATCGCGCCCGCGAGTAATAAGAGAATATTTTGAACCTTTTCTTGCTTCCATTCATCCTGCAGAACGAGGGAGTTGACGATAAACTGTGGGTACGACTCCATGATGGTTTCGACTATCCTCAGCTTATTAGCGCGGAGAGACGATCCAGTTTCAGTGATATCCACAATGGCATCGACTAGGTCAGGAACCTTGACCTCAGTGGCACCCCAAGAAAATTCAACCTTTGCGGTCACACCGTGTTTTTCGAGAAAGCGCTCAGTGAGATTAACGGCCTCAGTAGCAATCCGTTTCCCCTCAAGATCCTTGACAGACTTAATGGGTGAATCTTCTGGCACAACCAAAACCCATCTCGCAGGAGCCGAAGTCGCACGGCTATAAGGAAGGTCACACATGACTTCCACTTTAGAATTGTTCTCAGCGATCCAATCCTTGCCTGTGATCCCACAATCAAGGTAACCACTCTCTACGTACCGTGACACTTCCTGAGCGCGGATAAGGCGCGCTTCGATTTCGGGGTCATCCACCGTTGGGCGGTAAGAGCGGCTGCTCACATTAATCTGAAAGCCGGCTCGAGCAAAGAGCTGGAAGGTCGCATCCTGTAGGGAACCCGCAGGAAATCCAATCCTTAGAGTTTTCTTTTCTGAGTTTGCGATAGTGTTAGGCATTCGAACCCGTTGTGTTTACGGAGTTCATGACCTTGTGGCAAGAGGAAGTTTTGGTAAATGACATAATTTTTCGAATGAGCCCAAAATTAACAGACGGTTTTATTGAGTTGGGTCTGTTTCAGGTAGGCGTGGATAACCTTCAATAATCTGAATAGAAATGTCTAAATTTTCACTCCTAAGATTTAGAAGTTTTACTTGAAATGAATGGATTAAAAAGGAGGCATTACGAGTTTAAAAAGTTAAGAATGAAGGGGTAGGGAAAATGAATCCAGAATACAGCATATCTGTGTAGTCGAAAAACTCAACTAATACGGTGACCATAAAAAACTTGCCCCAAGGGCTTGTGTTTTTTGTAAAAAATGGCATATTTTCAATGTTGCCTCGCACGGATATTTCCGTATAATGGTATTTCCAAATTGTAAGCTTCGCAAAATCAATTCTTTATGAGTGAAAAGACAAATGCAGTTCTAGATCCGGATGTAGAAAAGAAAGTTGGTAAAATAGATGGCGCTTATAATGCCTCAGAATTAGGGCAGTTAAAAGGGCTCCAAGCCGTTCGGGAGAAGCCCGGGATGTATATTGGCGGTACGGACGAACGCGCATTGCACCATTGCGTCTCAGAAGTTTTGGACAACTGTATCGACGAACATCTTGCCGATCATGGAAGCCGGATTGAAGTCACTATTCATTCTGATGGTTCTATTTCGGTGCGCGACTTTGGGCGGGGTATTCCGGTTGATCTCCATAAGGACAGTGGTCTTCCTGGCGTTGAACTGGTGCTTACAACGCTTCATTCAGGCGGTAAGTATGGTCAAGGCGGTTACAAATTTACCGGCGGTACTCACGGCGTGGGTGCAAAGTGTGTCAATGCGGTTTCCGAATGGTTCGAGGTCGAAGTTTCCCGTGAAGGCAAAGTCTATCATATGGAGTTTGAACGGGGGCAAACTGTTAAGAAACTGGATGTCATCGGGAAATCAAAAAATACGGGCACATTGATTACCTTCATGCCGGATAATATCATTTTCCGCGAAACCACGGTTTTTAAGTCTGAAATTATTATTAAACGTCTTCGCGAACTGGCCTTCCTCAATAAGGGCTTGGAAATGGTTTTTCTCGATGAGCGTGATACCGAAGGCAAGCAGCAAGTGTTCTTTTATAAAAATGGGACCGAAGAGTTCGTTAAACAACTCAATGAAAGCAAAGAAGCTATTCATCCCAAGGCGATTATCATCCGCAAGGAAGCCCGTGTTATGGTTGCCGATAAGGAAGCCGAAGTCCACGTCGAAGCGGTGATCCAATATAACGATAGTTACAATGAGCAGGTTCTTTGTTACACAAACACGATTAATAATCCCGACGGCGGAACTCACCTTTCTGGATTTCGGGCAGCCTTAACGCGTTCGATCAATCAGTTTGCTAAGAGCAATAATCTCATTAAAGATAAAGACCCCTCCATTTCCGGCGACGACGTGCGCGAAGGGTTGACGGCGGTCATTTCCATTTTGCATAGCGACCCCAAGTTTGAATCCCAGACAAAGGTCAAACTGCTTTCGCCTGAGGTTGAATCAATTGTTTCTTCCGCGACGTACGAAGGCTTGATGGCTTATTTTGATGCAAACGGGCCTATTGCTAAAAAGATCATCGAAAAATCTCTGACCGCCGCGCGCGCCCGTGAAGCGGCCCGCAAAGCCCGTGAAGCGGTGCGTAAGACGGCAATGACCGGTGGTGGGTTGCCAGGTAAGCTGGCCGATTGTTCGGACCGGAACCCTGAAAACTGCGAGCTCTATATAGTAGAAGGTGACTCGGCCGGTGGTTCTGCCAAGCAGGGCCGCGATCGTCGGTTTCAGGCGATCCTCCCTATTAAAGGTAAAATTCTTAACGTAGAAAAGGCCCGCCTCGACAAGGTTCTGCAGAATACAGAAATTCGCACCTTGATCACGGCCATTGGCACGGGTATCGGCGATGGAGAAGGGGAAGGCGCGTTTAGTCTTGAACGCCTGCGTTATCACAAAATTATTATCATGACTGATGCGGATATTGACGGATCACACATCCGTACTTTGCTCCTGACCTTCTTTTATCGGCAGATGCCGCAACTAATTGCCAAAGGCCATGTGTTTGCCGCACAACCACCGCTGTATTTCATCAAGCGTAAAAAGCGTGAGGAATATGTCGATGATGATGTGAAACTAAACAAGATTTTAATTCAACTTGGAGTCGAGGAAGTCCGGCTCAAAAACATGAAGGATAACAAGGAAATTCCCGCAAAACAGGTCGAAGAAATTCTGAGTCTTCTTGAGACTCTCGATAAGTACAATAAAGCCATCATTCGGCACGGCGGAAATTTTGAGGAGTACTTGAACCATCGCGATTCGAAGACGGATGAATTACCGAAACATCTGGTACGTGTGCGTGAAGGTAACGATGAAAAGGCTCATTATTTTCTGGGTGACGAACAATTGTCTAATTTCGCGACGGAAAACTCGGATTTGAACTTGTTTAATCAGGTCCCAACTGAGGACGAAGAAAAAGAAGACAAGGCCCAGAAGACAGACAAAAATGGGACCACTCGCCGGTGCATCCATGTCGCGTTGCCGGAAAGCAAGTCGATTAAAGAGTTGCTTGAGAAACTCGAAAAGAAAGGTTTTCACTTAGATCATTATTCGGCCCAGGATAAACCTTTGTTTGAAGTCATCGAAGGCACTGGGGATAAAGAAAAAGCACACCCGATCTTTGCTATTCCTCAAATCTTAGAGAAGATCATGGAAATCGGTCGTCAAGGTGTCCAAATCAAACGATTCAAGGGTCTTGGTGAAATGAATCCCAAAGAACTTTTCGCGACGACCATGGATCCTGAAAAACGGAAGCTCCTTCGCATCAACATTGATGACGTGACGGCGGCAAACGAAATGTTTACCAAGCTGATGGGGGACGTGGTTGAACCGCGCCGTCAGTTCATTCAGGACAACGCCTTGAACGTGCGTAATCTGGACGCTTAATCTCAGTTTAAACCCATTTGGAATAAAAATTATGGCAGAAGAAAAATCTCTCTTTGCAAGGAACGAACGGATTGAAGGCATTAATATAGCCGACGAAATCAAAGCTTCTTTCCTCGATTACTCAATGTCAGTGATCACCTCCCGCGCGTTGCCTGACGTCCGGGACGGACTAAAGCCCTCGCAGCGTCGTATTTTGTACGCGATGTACAACGACCTCAGCCTGACACCCAACAAAAAGCATTTGAAGTGCGCGCGTATTGTCGGTGAAACGATGGGAAAATATCATCCCCACGGTGACGGGGCGATCTATCCGACACTTGTGCACATGGCTCAGTCATGGAGTATGCGCGATACCTTGATTGACGGTCAGGGCAACTTTGGATCGGTTGAAGGAGATCCTCCTGCCGCCATGCGTTATACGGAAGCGCGACTCACTCATCTGGGTGCGGTCATGATGGACGATCTCGAAAAAGATACCGTTGATTTCCAGCCCAACTACGACGAAGAACGGACAGAGCCCACGGTTCTTCCTTCGGCGTTCCCCAACCTCCTTGTTAATGGCGGGGTGGGTATTGCAGTCGGTATGGCGACGAACCTTCCCCCTCATAATTTGGGCGAGGTGATCGAAGCGATATGCGCCCAAATTGAAGATCCTTCGATAAAGATTGAGAAGCTCAACAAGATCGTCAAAGGTCCTGATTTCCCGACGGGCTGTTCGATCCTCGGATTTAGCGGGATTAAGGAATACTTCAGTACTGGCCGCGGAAGTATTCGTGTCCGCGGCACTGTGGGTCTTGAACCGATGCAGGGCGGTAAGGAAAAAATCGTGGTTACGGAAATTCCTTATGGCGTTAACCGTGCGACGTTGGTTGAACGTATTGCCGAGCTGGTTAACGAAAAGGTCATCACGGATATTACGGCGATTCGTGATGAGTCAGACGAAAATACACGTGTGGTCATCGAGCTAAAACGCGATGCCATTGCTAAGGTGGTTATTAACAACCTTTACAAGCACACGGCCCTTGAAACCTCCTTCAGCGTGCACATGCTCGCACTTGATCACGGGCGGCCTAAGACGTTGGGCATCAAGGAAATTATAAACCTTTATATCGAACACCGCCGTGAAGTGATTATTCGTAGAACACGGTTCGATTTGCGCCATGCCGAGAGCCGTGCCGAAGTGCTCGAAGCGTATTTGATCGCACTGGCGAACCTAGATGAATTTATCAAGATCATCCGTGGATCAAAAAGCCGTGACGAAGCCCGGACTAAGTTGCAATCCTTCGAGTTTTCTGAGGCGCAGGTTGAAAAGATAGGAATCATTATCCGTCAACAAGCTCGACTGGTTAACGGAAGGTACGCCTTCAGCGAAGCGCAGACCGACGCGATTCTTGAATTGCGCCTCTACCAACTGACTGGATTGGAGCACGATAAAATCAAGGCGGAGTATGGGGAACTTATTAAGAAGATTTCCGATCTTCTTGATATCTTGGCCAAGGAATCACGCGTTCTGACAATTATTAAGGCTGAGTTGCAAATTATTAATGAAAAACATGCGACACCACGCCGGACGCAGATTATTCCTGACGAAGGTGAAATGGCTATTGAGGACTTGATCCCCAATGAGGGTGTGATCATCACCTTGACTCATAGCGGACTCATTAAACGGACAGCGGTGAGCAGTTATCGGTCACAGAAGCGGGGCGGCAAGGGAGTCATCGGGATGACGACCAAAGAAGCTCAAACCGCCCAGGACGATGATGATTTTGTAGAGCATTTGTTTACCGCAAGCACACACGATTACCTTATGTTCTTTACGAACATGGGCCGGGTGTTTGTTGAGCGCGTACATGAAATTCCCGACATGGGGCGGGCTGCCAAGGGAAAGAGCATAGCCAACCTTCTTGAAATGCGACCCGAGGAAAAGATTGCGGCCTTGATCCGGATTGCGAGCAGTAAAAGTGCGCAGGGAGAAGATTCGACTTGGGAACAGCCCGGACAAATATTCTTCGCTACACGCATGGGTACCGTTAAGAAAACGGAATTGAACCTATTCCGTAACGTCAACAAAAGCGGGATTATAGCGATAGGCATTGAACCGGGCGATCAACTCATTGAAGTGAAATACACAACAGGGCAAGACGATGTCGTCCTGATTACCAAAGAAGGAATGAGCATTCGTTTTAACGAAGAAGATGTTCGCTCGATGGGTCGTCCTGCAAGTGGAGTGCGCGGCATCAGTTTGGAAAAAACAGACGCGGTTGTCGCTCTCTCCGTTGTTGTTCCAGATGCAACGCTCCTTGTTGCCGGAGAGAATGGAATCGGCAAACGGACTCTTTTTGAAGAGTACCGCCAGCAAACGCGCGGTGGGAAGGGAATTATCACCATGAAAACCACGGAAAAAACAGGATCAGTCGTGGGGGCTCTGACGGTTAAAGCTGAAGATGAAATCATGTTGATCACAGTGGGTGGCCAAATGGTTCGGACCGCCGTTAAGGCGATCCGTGAAACCGGACGAAACACCATGGGCGTGAAGCTTGTCAACCTTGATGCGGGTGACAAACTCCAGGCGATTGCCCCTGTGATTTCTGAGACGGTAGAAGGCGCCACCGAGGAGCAGCCAGAATTGTAATCAGTCCTTCATAAAGCTTAAAAAGGGGTGTCGTAATAGACGCCCCTTTTTTTTAGATTTGAAGGATCCATAGGGCGTTGTGAGGGGCGCTTGCCCCTTCGGTTTTTAAGATCGGTTAAAGTCGACCCCAACCCGCGTTAACCCCGACACGTTAAGAATTCCCGTGGCAAGCCAGGGTCCGAGCTCGAAGGGACAGCTCGAAGGGACAGACAAACTACTATTGGGGACAGGGACGTGGGGACAGGGGACAGTGGGGACAGGGACGGACAAACTGTTTTCCTTCGATCATAGCGACCATACCATCGGTCAATTACGAGAAATGTAGATGACCTTTTAATGACAGATAGTTTGTCCGTCCCTTCAGATGTTAAATTTTGATAGTGTGTCCGTCCCTAGCGAAGCTCCAAGTACGCAAGAATCGAGTGGAAGGTCCGTTTAAGGACGGTCATAGTACAAAACTATTAGCCTGTCCCTTATTTTTTCTTACGAGCAGATGCCGTGACGGGCCAGACTAGCGACCGCCGTTGCACAACCAAGGCGCGAGCGACGGCGCGACTCCTGCGGGGCGATTTCGATTCTATCGGCGTAGCCGCACTCCGCCCCATCAGCAGGAGGTGTGACGGAGCGGTCGATTGCCGGACAGCCGGGTGGACTTCGTTTTGGCGACAGCCTCAGCGCGTAGTTTGCAGGAGGACATTGATTAGCCAACTATCGCCTTCGGTGTCTCCGATAAGAGATGCACCGTTAACCAACACGATTTTCGGCTCGAATATTCGTTGCTCCACATCCTTAGCCCCGTCGTTGTATGGCATTTCAGCAGAGCAACTAGGACATTTTACGTTCGACCAAAATCCGTATCGACCGCCATTGCCCGTCGATGGTGCAACATCAAGCATTTGGTGCCATAGATTTTCCAAGGATTTCAAATTTGGTTTTCCACCGGCTGAGCCTGCAAAGACCTTATCCACCAATTTCTGATCTGTCTTTCTGAGAAGAACGTCGTTGCAATCTTCTGCATAGAAAAAGGGAACCGGGAGCTGCTGGTTGTTGATCAGCGTGTAAGTGATGCTCTCAGCGCAAGACGGGCACTGCATCGTCCAACCATCACGATCTAAGATTTGAAGGTTCATTACTTAATCACCTCCAAGATGATCTGCCTGATTCCCTGACCACCCGCGCTGGGGATTCCTTGAATGGTCAATTCAGCACCCCCACCTGGAAGACCTGCACCAGCTCCTTGAAACAAGCTGTTGCCCGAGGTTGGGACTCTTGGAACTCTTCCGGGAACATTGTCGACAATAGAAAGAATGTTCCTCGCCTCGAGGGAGTTCGGATTTAGACCAAGCGCATTCTCAAGTTGACGTGCTTGCTGTCCGGTGATGCTGATGCGGTTCCCTTTGAGGGGGCCGAGGATACATTCGACGGCACTTGATTCCGTGACAAAGGTTCTGCCTCCTCGCCCAATTGTTCGGTAATTATTCGCGACGCTTCGAGGTGTGATATTAACTCCAGTTTGAAAGGCTGTCGTCTTTGCGGCATCCCATTCTATATTAGCATAGGTGTCGAGGTAACTCTGTGATAGGCTGAGGGAGGGTTCATAAGGACTTTGCAATGGTTTAATTAACCTGTGAGAGACAGGACCTAATTGAAGTTGTCCTGCTGGATTCTCAAACCGTGTTAGACTTTCAGAAACGTCTACGTAGGGAATAGCGGCGGGGCCTCCGGGCCATTCTCCA
>JAWXCD010000049.1:0-44316 GCA_034440535.1 Verrucomicrobiota bacterium
ATTTTACCCCTGCTCGATTTCTTTTTCTTCGCCAACCTGTTATTTATCCGTGACAACCTTTTGTTGCATATGCAACAAAAGGTTGTCATGGGTCAGGGGTGTTTGAATGGACGCAGTTGACGATCTCTCCAAATCTCGACCTCGCAAAAGCTTAGAAAATTGGGGCTGAAGAAATAGTTTTATAGGTTTGTTTTCAACCGTAATGAGGTCTGCCCCATAAAAAAACCCGCCTGTTCAGCGGGGTTAATGTAAAGAGACCGGTTAAAATTTGAAATTTAGAGTGACACCAAGACCGCCGTCAAATTTATCGTAGTCGGCTACTATCGGATTATCTGAGTCACGCATATCGTAGTTGAAGAAGGTACGAACATTTGACCATTCGTTAATGTTGTAAGCGAACATAACCCCTAGGGTGTTTAATAGGTCCGTGCGGGATGTCACAGCTTCAGTATATTCGGTCACTTGAAACCGATAATAAGGGCGAGCATAAAGACTTGGAATCAACTCACGCGTGTAAGACAAAGTAAAAGTATGATCCATACGATCATTGACGTCTTCGCGGGGAAGTGGGTCAACGCGTGTGACGTGGTAATTTCCATCGTACGCGAGGGAAACACCTGACAACTCATCAACCTGAAAGAATTTTGAGACGCCCCAGCGTGGAACAGCTTCTTCGTAAAATTCATTAGCATCAGCCTCGTCAGTGTAAAGACGAGTGAAATCAACACCCAAACTGGCCTGCCACGTTTCTAAAAATTCATAAGTGACATCTCCGAACGCTGTATCCACTTCAAAGTCGAAGTTATTGAGCGTTGTTTCTAATTTATCGCCCAAACCATAGACGTACCATTGATGACGATACCCGATACGAGGATAAAGCACACCATCTTGAAACTCCCAACCTGGCCGTGGTGCGACAGCAAACTGTAATGTGTTCACCCACATCATGGTGTCCTGAAGTGGAGTGGCTACGGACTCTTCCGCCAAAAACATATTTGAAGTATAATAATATTGGCTATCGCCAGTCACTTCGAACCACTTGCGAACGGGCTTCCGCTTCACAATATACTGAGGGCCTACATCTGATGATTCCCCTGGGTAAAGCTCCGGAGCCACATCGGTATCAGCCACCGAAGTAAACGGTTTTTGAACATCCGAACGACGACGCTGCTGATCCACGGATTCCACCTGTGGAGGGGTCTGTGCTACCGCGACTGAAATAACAAAAAGTAAGGGGATAAACTTTTTCATATGAATTACCTAGTATTGCTAGTGATTGTGTATAAATCAGAACCTGGGCCTGAGGTTGCTACAGTTCCTTGACCGCCAGATCCAGATACTAAGCGTGTACCAGCAGTGCCTGGAATTGTCACATTGTTAAAATATGTCCCCCCTGCAACAGGAGCACTTGAACTCCAATTTCCTGTGCGCGTACGGACCTGTGTGTTTGAAAATAAGTTTACGTTTTGTAAAACTATGGTATCTGCTTCCATATTTATTTTTGACACTGCATTTAAATTTACAACACCCGTTATATTAATTTTTTCGCCAGCGATAATTTTTAATTCGCCGTTGTAGGCAACAATCGATGTATTTGGGCCACTAATAGTTACATTTTTACCCGCCTGAATCTCAAAGGTTTTTGCATCATACACGTAAAAAGAGACTCCAGAGGAAATATCGACGTTATTCAAAGCTTGAAAGACCAATGTACCCCTAAAGTTCCGCACTGAGATCGATTGTGGAACCAAGAGGTCGTTTCCTGCCAAAAAGATAAATTCATTCTTTGCAAAATTATCCAAAGATAATTGGCTTGTTTTAAAAGTAATGTTTCTACCAATAAGCACATCAAAATGAATATTACCAGTCTGTTCTGACCCAAATTGCCGCTCAAGTGCCAAGGTTCCAGCAAACACATCATTTGCGCCTAACCTACCCAATGTAATAACCCGATCTGTTGCAAGGGCAGCGAGAATTTTGGACGTATTATCAGATAAAAATGTTTCACGAACATTGGGATCAATAACTTGAAAACCATCAGCAGTACCTTCTCCTACAAGAAGATTAGTGTCTTCTGCCTTGCCACCGGCAATATCTTTTTCTTGCTCCTGAGTGGCTTTATCAATTTTATCCTGTGAGGATACCGGGTTTGAAAATCCCTTAATTAAACCAGAACCACCGGTCAGCGAACTCAAACGAAACTCGATAGGTGATGGTAGTTGGGTCATTCCGGGAACCACAAATGTCATTTGGCCAGCTTTGACGGTCATCGACCGACCATTGGACAAAACCGCCTTCCCCTTGCCTTCCAAAACCAAAAACTTAAAACCACCGTTAAGCGTCGCAGTCACGATGATAGTCGTGCCAAGAACCGATGCCGTGGCTGACGCAGTTTTAATCTGCCCACCGCCTTTGCCTGATGGCGAATGAAATAAAATACTGCCCTTTTCCAAATTGACTCCGCGTCCGCTGGATTGAAAGGAAAATACCGTGTTAGCTCCCACACGGGTAACTGTCTGGTCCGCAGCGACAAGTTCAGCTCTTGATTGTGAGCCTGTTTGAATAAGATCAGGGCTCTTAAAAAGGCCATTAACGGTAGCTGACTTTTTAGCTGAACCATTCGCCTCAACAATCGCAACTTTATTGACCACTTCGGTAAACTTTGATTCCGTCAAAGGCTGCGCACCGTTGAGAGCAACAACACCACAAAGGGCGGCAGATAAACAAGTAAAGTGGATTTTCATAAAGTTATTAGGTTTAGGGACCCCTCTTTTATCACGTAATCCATTAAAATGTCAAAGCGTTGTTTTATTTTACAATCACTTTGTTTTCACTCTCAAAAGCCCCTTAATTTGTAGCTTGGTAATTAAAGACCACTTCAGATCATGAGCCAGCACATGTCAGGCAAGTTTGATGCAGCGTATGTGACAATTTGACCCAAAACATTCATTGCGAGGGTTGGTCTTACGGAAGGAAAGAAAAACAAACACCAGTGTTTTGTAACAGCGTACCTATATTCACGACAATGATTTAGACACCCGCACGAGAGTAAAATCGTCGTCGTAGCCGCGAAGGGACGCCTGAAACAAGTTGACCTTAATCTCGGGCCGCAACAAGTATTGTTGAACTTCTTCATTTTTTTCAATGACTTCGGAAATGATTATGTCCGTCCCAGAGGACAAATCCACCAATCTTGAGGCTATATTCACCGTTGAACCAAAGTAATCCAGGCGCTCGTTGAGGGTAACGGCTATGCAGGAGCCCGCATGGATGCCCGCCTTCAATTGAAGGCTCGCTCCCTCTGTCCCAAGCTTGGAAAGCTCGAACTGCGCAGACAAAGCGGCCGTGACCGCTGATAGCGGATTGTTAAAAACGGCCATCACGGCGTCACCTATGGTTTTAACGATCGCTCCGTCATGACGTGCAATGACAGTGCGCAGAAGCTCAAAATGGTCCATCACGTACCCGAAAGCGGGGGCATCCCCGACTTGCCGATAAAACCGAGTTGAACTCCTGAGATCGGTAAAAAGAATAGTCATTGTCCCCACCGAAATTTGGTGACGCGGTTTTAACGCTTCTTTTGAGAAAAGGTCCCTGAACACCTGAAACGTAGCGACATCCGCTGCCGTCGCGGCTTGGTCATTCCATGCTGTTCGTTCGATAATCGCAAAGGCGTCTGTGTTGAGGGCGCTATTAATTATAAACGTTGTTTGCGTTCCAACCTCTATTTCCCCCGTTGGCCAGTTGCCTTCGTTCAACTCGATCCGCACTTCGTTAGGTCCGCCGGGTTTCGCCACAAAGCGGTAGGAACTAGGAAGTCCTTTAAGTCGCAATTGATAACAGCCAGGTTCTAGCCCCATTTTAATAGAGGTGGGTGCGCCGCCCGAAACAATGGTTTGCTGCGCCCACACATGGGGCGTTTTCTGGGGGCCGCCGATGCAAAATTCGCGCATCACAATCGGACGGATGGACGGATGCGGACGGAACGTTAATTCCACCGATTGTTCGAAGTTGGCGGAATAATCAATGTTACAACTCTCACAATGAACTTGCTCTGGGATATCACTCATTGTCGGAGCACTGGTTTCAGAACCGCGACATGTCGGGCACAAGATGTTCCAACGCAATTCCAATAACCCCGCACGGGTCGCCCGCAGGAAAAACTCCAGAACGCTTCGTCGCGGCTGGTTCAATTGATCGGCTAATTGATAAGGCCGAATTTGAAACAGATGATGATCATGCCCGGACTCAATCATCGACTTTAAATGATGAGCCACGTTTGATGGCGCACCTTCGGCAATTAACTTCTCAACCGCACGGTCAAGGCGCCCGCTGGCCCTCGGCATTGTGCTAACGGGAGTGAGCGCTTTCCATGATGTGTCGGGACTGCCCGCCATTTCCCCATATTTCTTAAAAACGGTATCAAACTGTTTACGAGTTAACAATCCTACCTGAATCGGGATGAGAATATTTCCTAACCAATTGCGTGGAGCCACCCACAACTGATAAATTAAATCTGTTTTATTCTCCCCAACAGGGACGAGCTCAGCTTGGACTCGAAGTCTGAGCACTGGACCGGATTCATAAAGTCGAATGACCCCAAAATACCGCGGGCGGACCCACTCAAATGGTGTCTCTTCCCATACGATAGGCAGGCCCATCACACGAATCCGAAGATGATTTCGTTTACCCCCTGCTTGTTCCAGCGGCGGAAGCTGGGTGTCGCTATTAAACTTATCCGTGTCTGAGACCAGCGGCCACAGGGCCTCGGGCGATGCGTTTAAATGCCAAGTCCAACTGTAATGGTATTCCTTTTGCGCCATTGAATTTAAATTTCATAGCATGTTTATAAGAGGAAAACAAAGTGTTCCTCACCTTTATCGACGGCCTTTTTCATGGTCAATAATGATATTTAACCTAGATTGCTGTCATTCGAAAGAGGACCCACCATTATGATCTACCAAGAAACTCTTCACATCGTTACGCAAGAACACCACGAACTCCATGATCTGACAGGGCTTATTAATCGCATTGTCGAAAAATCAAATATTTCGATCGGCCTATGCCACGCTTTCCACCTCGGCAGCACGGCATCTGTCGGAATCATTGAAATGGAACCCGGGCTGCAAGAGGATCTGCCCGACTTGTTGACCAGACTTATACCGGCGAGCTTCGATTATGGGCACGAACGCGCTTGGCACGATGGCAACGCCCATTCGCATTTGCAGTCAACTTTACTCGGTCAATCACTCACTATCCCCGTTTCAATGGGCGAACTTGTCCTAGGTACTTGGCAACAAGTGTTCCTCATCGAATGTGACGTAAAACCAAGAAAAAGGTCCGTCGTTGTGACAGTGATGGGTGAAGCGTAGTAGAAAGGGAATTTTACCGATTCACTTGTTTCGTGTCAGGCCGTTTACACACAAATAAAAGGGGCCTTTTATCCCCAGGCTGAGAGACCCTGCTTTCGCCATTGTTATCAATGAGCAAGAAAAAGTGAGTGTCGGTCACATACAACCCTTCCATCGCTCCTGTAGGAAACCGAGAATGAAATCTCCATTGCGGTTCAACCTCCATGCGCCCGTAATAATAATCACTGAGAGCTATGCCAGTGTCTGGATCGACCTGAATGATCACTCGGTTGTGACGACACAGAACGAAGAGGGATCCCTTGTGCCAGCACAAATCGGAATAATGGATGTTTTGGGATAAGGTATTTGAGGGGCGAACCATGAAAGAGCGTTCCACTTTCATTGATTTCAGGTCCACCACAATGATCCGACCAAAATCCCGCTCGTTCGCAAGGTAAAGTTTACCGTTCCCTACAGCTATTCCTTCAAACGATGCATTTTTCTGGACCGCAGAAAAATAGGATTGAACTGGATGCCAATCGATTTTCAAATGCACAATCTTTCCCGATTTGGGGTTGATCCGAAAGACGTTCCGTTTGGCCTCATCGCAGATATAAAAATCGGTACCGTCGAAAGCGATTCCTTCAATATCATGCCGTGGAGTGACCGCCCCAGCCGCCTTATTAAGGAGGTCCTCGTTAACCAAATCCATGCGCGGGACAACAAACATTTCTGTTTCGTCAATCTTGCTCGTTTCGTAAAGAGTTGCCATCTTGTCGTTGACGAAATAAAGCTGACCACGGGGTCCAATCGTCAATCCTGACGCGTCGAACCTTTTTTCGCGCGGGAGATGGATAGGGATCATTTTCCCTGCGGTCAGCGAGTACAACTGCCTATCGGGTTCACCTTTCTTCAGCGAAACGCAAGTGGTTTGAAAAGAGGTCAGGCCAATGACCAATAATAACGTGCCTAATTTTCTCATGAATCGAAAACGGGCTATTATCTTTTTTGGAGCGGGTGTCATCGGGAAAAGGAGCTTACCATTGAGTGGCGATTTTTTAAAGAGCCGTTTAGCACGGATTGATGAGGACTCACTCCAAAAATTTGTTTAAGCCTTTGCGTTGGGTTCGTCGCTTATTTAGTCAAAACGATATATTTAAACTTTATGCCCATGGACCCATGAGTCAGGGTTTTGAATTGGCGCAGAAAGTCTGGTGTTAAATTCATATTCAGCGAGAGCATTTGTTCAATTATCCGGGTGAGGTAATGGTACTGATCCTGGATCGAAGAGACTTTAAACCTCGCTTGACGAGCGCACCGCGAAAGGTAAGTCCAGTTCACATGACACGTGATATCCTGAGTTCCGATATGTAGAAAGGGGTCATGATTGACCTGATGCGACCGATAACAAGCGAGCGATCCGCATTGGCGTTCGGGTTGAAACATTTCTTCCTCGGTAAACCCGTAATCGGCAATCAACACAGAACACTTCTGAAGTGCGCCGTTGATCGATTCGACAAGGTCAGAAACTGCTGGGCAAATTTCAGTCTCAAACCCTTCTGCAAGTGCCTGAGGCCAATCCTGAACGGCACACTTAAGGTCATCGGGCAAAGGGGTATAAACGAATGTAAAACCCTCGCCGTTCACGCCCACCTTTTTCTCCATCCAACCTGTCTGGGTAGTGATCAAAAGGTGGACAGGCAATGCATCGAGTAATTCGTTCATAAAAACGAACGTCGGCGCGGGTCCGACAATACCGGAGACTTCTTCCCATGAATCGACCCACTTTACCTGCACCGGTCCTTCGCCGACATACGCTTTTAGATTCTGATACTGCCGGTGCTTCCGAACGGAAGAAGGTTCAAGCAGAATGTACGTGCACGGACCCGAATGCACCTCGGGTAGCGCATTTAAGAAGTCCCGCGCAAAGTCCCCAGTATGTGCACCCTGCTCAACCACGAACCAATGGTTTGCGACTTTTTTCTGGAAATATTGGTGCGCGCTCACGCTAATCATTCTTCCAAAAGCGGGACCCACAGAGACATTCGTAAAAAAGTCGCCCGTCTTTCCAACGATGTGTTGGTCACGCTCATAATAGCCGTGCTCGGGATGATACAAGGCAAGGGACATAAACCGCGCGAACGTGATGGGTCCCGATTGTCGGATCTCATCGACAATTAATTGGGTCAGACCATTGTTTAAATCGTAATGTTCGCCTTCCATCTGTTCCTACCACAACACAATTTACTTTAGCTGCCAATCTGCTAATTTGCCGAAACGATGCAGATGGAAACTCTTCAATTAATCGCCATAGCCTTAGGCTTGGCTGCCCTGTGCGGTATCAATCTTTATCTGACTCTGTTTCTGACTGGGCTGACCCTCAAGTTCGGATGGATCACTCTCCTCCCCGAAATGGAAGGGCTGAATTTGTTACAAGACCCCGTTGTTCTGACGATCACTGGGCTTTTGTATGCGGTTGAATTTGTGGTTGATAAAATTCCATGGGTGGACTCTGTATGGGATATAGCTCATACCATTATACGCCCCGTCGGCGCAGTGTTCCTCGTTACGAAAGCACTTTCATCGTCGCACAACCCTGTGCTTGAGTTTGTCTGTGTCTTGTTGGCTGGGGTTTTTGCACTTGCAGCGCACGTGGTTAAAACGGGGGCGCGCGCCAATGCAAACTTGACGGCGCAACCTATGACCAATGCGATCTTAAGCTTGAGTGAAGATATCTTTGTCGCGGTTGCATTTTTTCTCCTCCACCGTTACCCGTCCTACTCTCTCATTGCGTTAGTAGGCTTTATTTTAGGGGTCATCTTAATCGCCCCTTGGCTCTCCAGAAATTTTTATGCTCAGTTCCATTATATGCTGGGCCGATTAAAAATGCGGGACTTTGAAAAGGACCCCGAGCGGGTCATCCTTCCAACGGTTCTCCCCTATAAATTTGAAGCACGCCTTAAGACCCAAAAGGATCCTGACGAAAAGTTCGAATGGGCCATGGCCTGTTTCACTGGAAAAATGACGCACGTCGGTCGCAACGTACCGGGTTTTATCATTCAAACTTCAAATAGGAATGCGCTCTATTTTATCGGACGCAAAAATGGGAAGTCCGTTTATCGAAACATGAGATTTCTCGATTGCCGGGTGCGTTTTGAGGAATGTTTTCTCTTTGACGAGATTGAGATTAAGGACGTTAAAAAGAAGTATTATTATAATCTGCGCTTCCCTAAACATCATCAGGCCTACGCACGAAAAGTGTTCGATCACCTATCCGCCTACTTACATCGCCTCATCGATACAGAAAAACTGAAAACTGACGGGAGCAAATAAGATCCCTCGATCCCGTCCGTGAAAGATAAAACGCTCACCGTCAATGAGATCTATTATAGTGTCCAAGGCGAAAGCACATGGGCGGGGTTACCGTGCGTATTTATCAGACTCACCTTCTGTAACTTGCGCTGTACATACTGCGATACGGCTTACGCTTTTTACGATGGCGAAAAAACGTCGATCCCTGACATTCTGGATAAAGTAAAAAGCTTCAATTGTTCCTTGGTCGAACTCACCGGAGGCGAACCGCTCTTGCAACCCGGGAGCTTGGTCCTTATGACGAGTCTGTGTGATGCAGGGTTTACGGTTCTTCTCGAGACAAGCGGGTCCCTTGATATAGGTGGAGTGGATAAACGAGTCCATGTCATTCTGGATCTTAAATGCCCCGGCAGTGGTGAAGTTTCCAAAAACCTTTATTCAAACATTGATCACCTTGAGAAAAAGGATGAGGTCAAATTTGTCATCGCTGACAGGATTGATTATGAATGGGCACGCGACCAAGTCCTTGAACATGCTCTCGCTACAAAAGCCGGGACCGTCCTCTTTTCGCCCGTCTTCGGACGAGTAGACCCCTCTGATATCGTTTCATGGATTTTGAAGGATCATTTACCTGTCCGGTTTCAAATCCAAATGCACAAAATTATTTGGGACCCCCTCAAGAAAGGGGTTTAAGCAATGCTTCCAGAGATCAAAACCGCCATACCCGGACCGGCGTCTCGCCAACTTGCGGCAGACCTAGAGCTGTTCGAAAGTCCGAATGTGACTTTTATGAACCACGATTTCCCAATTTTCTGGGAGCGCGCTGAGGGTACTAACATTTGGGATGTCGACGGCAATAAATTCCTCGATCTCACCGCGGCGTTTGGCGTTGCTGCATTTGGGCATACCCCTTTGTGTTTACAAGAAGTCATGGTCCAACAAACTAAACGTCTTTTCCATGCTATGGGCGATGTGCACCCGACGCGCGAAAAAGTGGAATTATGTAAAAAATTGTCTGGCATCACTTTCGAGAGATGGAACAAAGGAACGGGCCGAGTGATCTTGGGTAACTCAGGATTTGAAGCGATTGAGGCGGCCCTTAAAACCGCGTTCCTTGCCACTGGTAAAAAGAGGATTATTGCGTTTGAGGGGAGCTACCACGGACTTGGATATGGCGCGCTCGAAGTGACCTCTGGGCAGGATTTTCGTGGTCCGTTCAAGGGACAACTCCGCGAGTGCGCAGACTTTTTCCCCTTCCCAAATGACGCTTCCGATCTGCCCGACTTAATGAAACGAATCCAAGGGGTTTTAGCCCTAGGTCAAACAAGCGCCGTAATCCTTGAACCTGTCCAAGGTCGCGGTGGCGTACGGATTCCGCCGCCTGAATTTTTTGAGATGCTCCGTTCCATCACCTCGGAAAATAATGTGCTCTTGATTTACGACGAAATTTTTACCGGTTTCGGAAGGTTAGGAACATTGTTCGGGTTTGAATCCTTCGGGGGACCGCACATCGCCCCTGATCTCATCTGCCTTGGGAAAGCGTTGACTGGTGGTTTTCCTTTATCCGCTTGCGTAGGATCCGCGGACCTTATTGAACGCGCTTGGCCGAAGTCCACAGGCGAAGCGATTCACACAAGCACCTATCTCGGCAACCCACTTGGATGCGCCATGGCTTGCTGGTCCATCGACCAAGCGTTGGAACGGAGTCAGGCCCCCCTCGAAAACAGAGGCTCCACGTTGTCATCAGAGTTAAACAAACTTTCATCCGATACAATCAAGGTTCGGACCAAAGGATCCCTTGCCGGAATAGAATTCCTGACAAAACCCGGCCAACCCGATCCTGCCCTCTGCAGTCACGTTGTCACCCAGGGCCTCAAAAAAGGACTCATCTGGCTCGGCGGCGGACAACATCATAACGTCCTGACCCTGTCCCCGCCCCTTTGCATAAGCGCAGACGAAATCCACTTCGCTGTCACGACCTTAAAGTCACTGGTCAATGAATGATCTAACTTAGAGAGCAGCGGCGATGCGAGTGCCCATTTCTGCGGTGCCGATTTTTTGAGTTCCATCGGAATAAATGTCGATGGTACGGAAACCTTCATCGAGGACCTTTTTGACCGCGGCATCGATGGCTTGAGCGGCATCATTACGGCCCAATGAATATCTGAGCAACATGGCCGCTGATAAAATCTGGGCGATAGGATTGGCAATGCCTTTCCCCGCGATATCTGGGGCGGTACCGCCACTGGGTTCAAACAAACCAAAGGCACCCTCAGCAAGGCTTGCACTGGGTAACATCCCAAGCGACCCGGTAATCATGGCCATTTCGTCACTTAATATGTCACCGAACATATTTTCACACAACAACACGTCAAACTGTTTCGGGTTTTTGACCAATTGCATCGCGGCATTGTCCACGTAGATGTGGATAAGCTCCACGTCTGGGTATTCCTTGGCCACCTCGATAACCGTTTTCCGCCAGTGCACACCGTTTTCCAAGACGTTGGCTTTATCGACTGAGTGAACTTTCTTTTTCCTTTGCCGAGATGCTTCAAAGGCCACCTTCGCAATACGCCGAATTTCTCGGGTTGTATAAACCATCGTATCAATCGAGCGTTCGCCCCCTTGGTCATCGGGCTCAGTTCTTTTGGGTTGGCCGAAATAGATTCCGCCGGTCAATTCACGGATGCAAAGCACGTCAAAACCGCCGGCAATGATTGACTCCTTTAAAGGCGACGCGTGGGTCAGGGACGGGAAACACAAAGCGGGACGTAAATTGGCGTAGAGTCCAAAAATTTTACGCAGCGGGAGCAACGCCGCACGTTCAGGTTGATCGTTCGGAGGGAGTTTTTCCCATTTTGGACCACCGACCGATCCGAAGAGAATTGCAGCACTACTCCGACATGTTTCAACTGTGCTTTCCGGGAGCGCTTTTCCATGATTATCGATCGCGATGCCCCCAACGTCGGCTGGGCGGAATTCAAATTCGATGGAAAATCGGCGACTCACCACTTCCAATACTTTTAGGGCTTCACCCATTACTTCAGGGCCAATTCCATCACCGGGGAGAACTGCAATTGCAATCTTTGACATAGGGCCGAGACCGTAAAGAGGTCGCCCAAAAAATCACGCAGAAAATTTGTCCCTTTCCCTAAGCTTGGTTCACCCCATCTTCGATTCTTGCTTTAGCCCAACTCATGTCTTATCATACGGTGGTGATGATTTACCCTTTCGAAGTCCTTAAGAGTCGCTTTTCGGGAATCATGTTCACCCCAGGATTGCGCGTCATCCGATCCTTGGTTTGCGTCACAACCTTTTTAACTGTCTGTGCCACCATTTCTTTCGCACAACAACGTCCAGACGGCGGGTACGGTCCTGGACGACCACCTTCGGGGGCCAGTGGCAGCGAGAATCGAGGAGCACCCCCGACGTCAGACAAACTTCTCAAAGCGGCTGAAGCCATGACCCAACGCGCCATTGAATGTGAGCGATTAGCCGCGGAATCTAAAGTTCCTGCCAAAGCGGAGTGCCTACGACAGATAGCCCAAAGCAGCCGAACCATCGCAGAAATTTCACGATCCATGGCTGATATGGCGGCCAATAACCGCATTGACGAAATGCGTAAACGTAAAGACGAGCTTTACGCTCTCGTCCAAAAGAACGAACAAATGTGGCGCGACGCTCAGTCCTCCTATCAGGGGAACACCACCCCTAAGCCTTCCTCTCAGCGAGACGATGCTGCACCCACAAAAACATCCGCACCCGCAAAAACCCCAACGCCTGTGGTCGACGATACCTTTTTAAACGAACTAAAAGATTCCATTAAAAAAGACGCCGGTAAATAAGGATCCGTCTTCATCCAACGCCCTGGGCCCCCACCTAAATCTCAAAGTCGAGCATCGCGCAATCATCTATAATGTGCGTCTGACCCGAACGAAGCTCGAGGGGGAATTGAAACAACGGTCCATCCACGGTCACTGTATGGTATTCCCCTTCTTCTCCACAGGGATCAATCCCTATGGCTTCGAATTCATCGATAATGCCGTGATTTAAAAACCGCCCCAAAAATGACTCATCAAGTTTAGATTTTCGCACAACCACGATACGGGCTTTGAAACCTGAGCTTAAAAACTCTTCCATCAACTTCCGTCGATTTTCTTTCCAGAGAGGTAAGACCGGTAAAACCCCCACTTCAGCGCACACCTTTTCTTCCCAATCCCTGTGATCCTGCAAATCAATATCACCGAACACCCCTGATTTAATTCCAGAGTGACTGAGGTACCCGATCGCCGATAAAAACTGTTCGCGGTACCCACCCCATGTGGCATTGCGGGTGAGCATGGGAATCCCTAGTGAAATGGACTGAGCCTCAAGCACAGCCCGGCGCAGTCCATGGGACCGGTTTCGAGTCCCATCCTCGTGGAGCATAGCCACGAGTGCCCGTGGCTTGTACCCAGATTTTATGGCTCGGTGCAGCGCCAAGGTAATATCCTTGCCGCCGCTCCACGAGAAAAAGGCATCGTTTTGCATTGTTTTTAGCTCCATAGTTTCTGAAACATAGAGAGCAGGGCTCCTCAAAACTTGACTGTCACTGAGCCAAACAAACTACGGCGCACCTCGGGAAAACCCGTGATGATAGCGTATCGTTCATCCGTAATATTTTCGCAACGCAAACCCACGGAAAGATGTTCGCACACATTCACATCGGAATAGACCCGCCCGACGAAATAGTCCTCGGCATCCACATTACCAATGTCCTCACGACCTGAAACCCATTGAGCCCCTGCACCCACGGTCCATCGTTTGAGGAGCAACACATTGGAATCCATGCCATACACGTAACGCGGGCGTCGAATCAAACGAGACTGATTCACCAGCGGTGAAAGCTGATGAGCTTCGGTCCAGGTAAAGAAAAACTTATTGTTCCAGTTCCTGATGGGTGACACGCGCATATAACTTTCAACCCCGTAGGTCTCGGTTTTCTGCAAGTTAACGGGTGGGAACCCACTAATCGCATTGTCTGTGTAATTCTGGAAAAAAGCAGCACCGATCATGTAACGGTTGGAACCTATTTCCTGATCAAACCCAGCTTCCCAACCCACTGTTTCTTCTGGTTTTAAGTTTGGATTTGAAAAAATACCCACCGGAGGAAAATAGAGTTCCTGCATATTGGGAGCCCTGAATGCGGTCCCATAAGAACCACGGATTTTTGTCCCTGTTTGCTCAATATAATAAGCCGCCCCAGCACGATAAGTAAGCGCATCACCCCAATCATCATAATTATCAAAACGTAGACCACCAACGAGGTTCAGGTTTTTGACAATTTCCCACTGATCCTGAAGATACAATCCTAGGGCGTCAGTGCTTTGATTAATAACCGTTGTTCCCGTGGCGAGGTTCGCAAAGTAGGTCATTGACTGTTGGTCAACGATGGTGTGGTCGTAACTCACACCCGCCGTGAGTACATTATTCAAGGGCAAATAAAAATCGTTTTGCCATTCCAACTGATACCGTTCGTTGTCGTTCACGTTATAAAACGCAAACCCTCCTACCGTATTGGCAGGGGAATCAAATCCGAACCTCCTTTGGTTAGTCCCTGCAATGAGCTTAGTGTGCCAAATATCTTCATGGGTGAAATCGGCGTAGATCTGGGTGAAAATATTTTCTTCGGTGGTCGTGTCGTTTGGATCATTGGCTCCAAAACCTACTGTACTTCCCGGGGTACCGAACTCGTATTTATACCCATTTAAAATGGTACCAACGACAAGCGCGTCAGTAATATCATAGTCAAATCGAACCGAAACCGAGTCATTGTCATATTCGTTATTCAACCGCTCGTTATCCGTTTCCTCATGCGCAATCGCAGCAGAATAATGGAATTTCCCTACCTGCCCACTGCTCTGACCTACCCCAAGGTAGGAGTTATCAGTTCCAAATTCGCCCATCACCTTGTGCGTTGGAGTGCCCGCACCTTTTAGCGTCTGAATAAGCACCGCCGCCGCACCGGCTTCCGATCCGTATAAAGAACTCGCAGGACCACGAGTGATTTCAATGGATTCTATATTATAAGTACTCGCCGCGCCGAAGCTGTTGGCACGGTTATCGAAAGGAGTATTCACCTTTAAACCGTCCTGTAAAAACAACGTTTGTTCCGGAGGCAACCCGCGTGTAAACACAGCTGTCGTGGCTCCACGTTGGCCGTTGGGGGTCACCATCATCCCTTCCTGCTGGCTCAACACTTGTTGCACCGTGCGTAACTGACTCCGATTTATTTCGTCGTCTGTAATTTTATTAAATGAACTGACAATCTGCCGTGGCGCTTTTGGCGTGCGAGTTGTGACCGTGACCACGATCTCTGGGGCCACGGGAGATTCTTTGGTTTCGGCTTTTGCTGGCGCTTGCGCTGAGTCCGTGGTCGGGCTGGGTTCCGAAGATGCCACAGGGGCAGTAGCTTTTTTAGATTGCTGTTTTGGCACTTCGACCTTGCGAGCGGCTTCTATGGGAATGATGAACGAACAACTAAAGATGGCTAAAATGAGAGCCAAATTACGGTTCCTTGTTAGGACCGTCCAATGTGTATAATGCGACATGTTTACCTTTGGTTATAAACAAGGAAACGGTCGCCGAATCTTATGAATATAGGACTCGTGACGCAGATCCTCATTCTTCTTTTGTGCGAAGAAGTTTGGCGAACCCTATCCGCACTCGCGGTAAGGAACGAATGAGCACAATGCATCGGATATTCGGACTCCTGACTTATAACCTTACACCGGCCTTCACCCCGTTTAGAGCGGGATTGGCCACTTGGTGCTTGTCGTCAGTTACCGCAGCGCAACTGTCGCCGGATTTCACGGCGTTCCCCGGTTTGCATTGTGTTTAGGCCTTCCGCGATCACTCGTGGAGACCCTTTAACTTCAAAGAGCGGCCTCCATCTATAGCGAGCGCTCCAATTCAGGCAACGACTTTTTTGGGAAGTTATTCACATCATATGAACAACTCCCAAGAGCAGCGTTTTTCAACTCGTATTAAGGATCCCCTCCCTTACCTATTTACGTAGTGAATTAACCTGTGGGGTTTGGGCGCGATCTTACAGACGCCGCCATAATCTACTCTAAACACAAAGGACATTTCGGGCGTCAATGAGGCATACCTAGCCAATGCGGAGCGTAAAATCCCTGCATGTGAAAAAATAATAACCCGCTCAATGTCGGTGTTTTCTATTTCATCGAAAAAATGATTCATCCGTGCAAACAAATCACCATACGACTCGCCGTTTGGGCACTTACGATGAACATAATCCTTCATCCACAAAGACGTGTCCTGCCAATCTAAATCAGACCAAGGTTTACCTTCCCAATCACCGAAATTGAGTTCCTTAAGTCGATCATCCACTGTGACCTCACCATCGCGCGCAATGTATTGAGCGAGGGTCAAACAACGCGTAAGGGGACTCGAAAACAAAAGAGCGCCCGGTAAGACATCGCTGAGTTTTTTCTCTACGCGCTCGGCTTCTTGTTGAAAAGTAGGCGCTAACTCGACGTCCAATTGTCCGTAACACGTCCCCGCTGCACAACCCACCGCCGTATGTCGAACAAGATAAATTTCCATAGGGAAAGGATAAAGGATGACACATTAATGGTTGAATGTCACAACTGTGTTTTAACGGGTCCCCGCTAAACATCCGAGATAAAACACGGTCTCACAGATTTGCTGGGTCGCGCCCAAGCAGTCCCCTGTGTAGCCCCCGATCTTTTTAACAAAAATCCGACTCATGACGCACCATGCCACTGCCATCGGCAGGATGACCCACGCAAATGAGGGCATTAAAAAAAGTGGCAAAAAACCTGTGACGACGGCAAAAACCAATTCCTGCAGGGTCATTTTCTTTGCAATAGGTTTTGATTTACTATCCTCATTTTCGCGAACGTATGTGAGTAAATAGATCTGGAATGTCGCGGCCAATCGACTCATGGAATGTCCTGCGATAAGCACGAGTGGAATCCAGTGCACAGGCATTTCGGAGAGGGCGATCACTTTTATCCCAAGTATCAGCACAATGCCGATTGTCCCATACGCACCAATCCGGGAATCTTTCATGATGGATAGAATCTGGTCTTTGGTCCACCCGCCCCCGAAGGCATCGCACATGTCAGTCCAACCGTCCTCATGAAAGGCTCCGGTCAATAAAATCGAGGCTACTGTGCTTATCAACACTGCCACCGTGACTGGCCAAACTTGCACCGCCAACCAAAAAATCAAAGCCGCAAACCCTCCCACAATCCAGCCGATCATAGGAAAATAACGAGTCGCTTTATTAAGTAATTCCTCAGAATGCACCTGAATCCAAGGTATGCGTATTCTGGTAAAATAAGTCACGGCAGCTAAAAATATGGCGCATTCACGTCTGATCATATTTTACCACTGACTCCCGCTGATTCAAAAGAAGCCATATCGTTCAAAAAGCCTACCGCTGATTTTAAGAGCGGAAGCGCTAACGCGGCACCTGAACCCTCGCCAAGGCGCAAACCCAAATTCAAGAGGGGTTGCACATTCATAAAGGCAAGCAAGTGTTCGTGCCCCATTTCTCCTGACTGATGCGCAAAAATACAGGCGTCTAGGATTTCGGGCTCCATTCGTGATGCGACCAAAGCAGCTGTAGACACAATAAATCCATCCACCACCACTGCCATTCCCCGGTGTGCGCATTCGATCATTCCCCCGCACATCATTGCGATTTCGTATCCGCCGAATGTTTGAAGTGCACCAAATTCGTCGCAGGTCGAAATTTTATGTTTGTCCAAAGCCAACCTGATAACCTTTTGTTTTCGCGCCAACCCAATATCGTCCAACCCTGTGCCCCGGCCTACGCACTGTTCGAGGGGCAAATCCGTCAGACTCGCCATGATGGCCGCTGCGGCAGTCGTGTTGCCAATCCCCATTTCTCCAAATCCAATGACGTTCACTCCTTGATCATGCAGATCCCTTATAATAGCCGCGCCTTTTTCAAGTCCCTCTTCACATTCTTCCCGAGTCATTGCGGGATCCTGTGCAAAATTGCGCGTACCCAATCTTATCTTTCTCCGAATCAATTGAGCATGATCGGGGAAATCATGATCCACTCCTGCATCAACCACCTTAAGCTCCCACCCATTTACCTTTGCTAAAACATTGATTGCCGCCCCACCACCCAGAAAATTGTAAACCATCTGTGCTGTCACTTCCTTGGGATAAGAACTCACTTTTTCCTCCGTTACTCCATGATCGCCAGCAAACACAATCAGGGTCGGACTTTGGATGGTGGGTGAAAGTGATCTCTGAATGACACCCATCTTCAAGGCTAATTCTTCCAACTTGCCTAACGCCCCGAGCGGTTTTGTTTTGTGGTCAATTTTCCGCAACAAATTCTCCCGTAGCTTTTGAGGTTCGGTGATTCCATTCATCATGAGTCACATTGAGGTTTGACCCATTTTTTAAAAGAAAATTTAAACCGTCTCCCGCAATCCTTTCCAAGGCGTATTCTTTCCGGTCAGTTCATACGCATATAAAAAAAAGGTTTGTTTCGTGCCTATTTTGTGGTGAATTAAGGGCTCACACTTTACTTCAAGAGGGTTGTTATGGCTTTGGACGATATTTTGCTCGAAACAGAAGAAAAAATGATTAAATGCTCCGATAAGGTTGAGCACGATTTTACGACCATCCGCACGGGAAAAGCGAATCCGGGGTTGGTGGAAAATCTATCTATCGAAGCTTACGAAGGGGTGACTTCAAAGCTTCGTGAAATCGCCAGTATTTCCTGCCCAGAACCACGGTTGATCGTCATTCAACCTTGGGATGCCACTGTGGTTAAAGCTATCGATCAAGCTATTCAGAAATCAAACACCGGACTGCAACCCCAAGTTGATGGGAAACTGATTCGAATTCGTATCCCTGAATTATCCCAAGAACGACGAGTCGAAATGGTGAAGGTTGTTAAAAAAATGGCCGAAGATGGGCGCGTTGCCGTTCGGGCTGTGCGCCGGACCGGTATCGAAGATCTTAAAAAAATTCAAAAGAGCGGGGAAATTACCGAGGACGACCTCAAAACCTCAGAAAAAGAAGTGCAAACTCTCACCGACAAATACGTTGCGGCTATTGAATCGCATCTCACCAAAAAAGAAGAAGAACTGATGAAGGTTTGATCTGCATGTGAAAAACAGCTCAAGGGCCACGTTGCCCACTCCCCTCCTCTTCAATTTTGACTTCGAGTTGGAGTAAGTCTTTTCTTGCATTAACACTCAATCGTAACAGTGGCTATTGCACTTCATTCATCGCAATGGGTTATGGTGACGTACTCGATCAGAAATCGTATTCCAGTCAATTATCGACAGTGGAACAGGTTGCGTTGAGAGAGATTTCTTTCTTTTGGAAATGCAGACCCAAGAGCTTAACGAAATCCAAAATGGAGCGGGTGACGAGATTCGAACTCGCGACATCAACCTTGGCAAGGTTGCACTCTACCACTGAGCTACACCCGCGTACAAAAGTGTTTTGAAAATGTAGGCATGGGCCAAACTTTTACAAGCAAAAACTTATCAGTCATCCTTAAACGGAGTTAAAAGCTTTAAATTAGCTACCGCCCATTTTTGTTTTCTGCTAATAAACAAGGGCTTGTTAAACATTCCGACACTTTCAGTCGCACAGTTTCCCTTCAATGTTTTCGTCGTTTTCCCATCCTTATGAAAAATAATCTCTGCTCAACAGTAGCCCATTGTCTCGATACCTGCATGGCTTGGCCTCGATCAATTGTTCTTTTGGTCATTCGATTGGCCTTTGGCATCCAATTTTTCTTTGCAGGACTTGGAAAATTGCAAAATCACGAAAAGACCGTTGATTTTTTTACTCAAATTCAAATACCCGCACCCGAATTTCATGCTTGGTTAGTGGGTGGATTAGAATGTTTTGGCGGAGTACTCCTTATCTTGGGCCTAGCCACACGGCTGATCAGTATACCCCTATTGGTCGCAATGGTTGTCGCCTACCTCACTGCACATACGAATGAACTCAAAACTTTATTTTCTTCAGATCCAAGCGAGTTTTTTTCGGCACCTCCATTCCCATTTCTAATTGCCCTTCTCGTCTTAATAGCCTTCGGACCTGGTCGCATTGCCCTTGATGCTTTTTTTAAACGGTGTGCGACTTCGAAAAGAAAGATTGAAGAAAAGCCGGACCTTGAAGGTCAAAAGAGCTGAAACACTTTATCGACTTACCTTAAAAATTGGTGAGCTGATAGAACAACAAATAACAAAACGAAAATAACAAAACATTATGACGAAATTCCAAAAATCGCTCGTAGCAGGTGCTGCAATTGCCGGATTACTTTCAGGCAACGTGGTCGGTAAACTATACGCCGAAGACGCAGCCACTAAGCCCGCTGCAGAAAAATCAGATAAAGCTTCTTGCAATGGCAAAAGCGGATGCGGCTCGAAAGCTGACAAGCATGATTGCAAAGGCAAAAATTCCTGCAAAGGAAAAGGCGGATGCAAAAGCGGCGACAACGGTTGCAAAGGCAAAAATTCCTGCAAAGGAAAAGGCGGATGCGGCTCCAAAGCTAGTTGCGACGCAAGCAAAGCCAAATGCAGTGCAAAAAGCACTTGCGAAGCTAAGAAGTAATTTAGGTTCATTTTCAGCAAAAAGAGGGTCTAATTTAGACCCTCTTCTGCTGAACCAAGTCAAATATCAGTTCATCGCTTCTTTTCCTGAACTGACATTCGCCTTGAAAAAACTTTTATATGCCTCCTACAAAGTATAACGGGTTTACAGACCTCGGTATTGGTATCGGGCTACGAACACCGCATTATCCTTATATCTTAGAACACAAACCCGATATTGCGTGGTTTGAAATTATTTCCGAAAACTTCATGATCGATGGTGGGCGACCTCTGGCCATTCTAGATCAAATTCTTGAACATTACCCGGTCATCCAACACGGAGTCGCCATGTATTTCGGTTCAACGGGTCCTTTAAATAAAGACCACCTCAAAAAACTAAAAGCCTTAGTCAAACGCACAAAAACTCCGTGGGTTTCGGATCATTTATGCTGGGGGAGTGTCGATGGTCGGTACACCCATGACCTTCTTCCCCTTCCCTACACAAAGGAGGCGGTCGAAAACACCGCGCGCAAAATTCGTCAAGCTCGCGACTTCCTTGAAGTACCCATCGCCGTCGAAAATGTGAGCAGTTATGCTGAATTTCACGATTCAGAAATGACCGAATGGCAATTTCTAGCCGAAGTCGCTGAGCGCGCTGATTGCGGTATTCTCCTCGACGTAAATAATATTTTTGTTTCGTCTAAGAATCACACTTTTGATCCTTTTGAATATTTGCATGCCGTCCCTCATAAACGGGTGGTTCAAATCCATGTTGCTGGTCATTCCGTTTTTGAAAAATACCGACTGGATACTCATGACCATCCTGTTCTTGACCCAGTGTGGGAACTCTACGGAAGAGCTATCCAACTCATCGGGAATACCGCCACTTTACTTGAATGGGATGACCTCATTCCCTCCTTTGACGAGGTACGCGCGGAAGCTATGAAAGCGCAAAAATTTCTTTTTAGAAAAAAGGCGGTTGCGTAAATGAAACGCCGCACTGTTCCGCAACCAGCCTCATCAAAGTTAGCTCGCTTTCAAAAGCTCATGGCTTTGGCAGTGATGCGTCCACTCACCAGCGAGGATACGACACAACGTCAATGGATTGATAAAACTTCGATGTCAAAAGTTGCCGCATCGTTTGTTAAACCCAACGATCGCTTATCATCGTTTGAACGGCTTCAAATTTACAATCAACAATATTGGTGGCGTATTCTCAGTTGCTTCGGTGATGATTTCCCCACACTGCGCGCGGTCATAGGTGAAAAAAAATTCGATAAACTGGCCTTAGCTTACCTTAACGAATGCGGCTCAACCTCCTTCACGTTACGTGACCTGGGTCGCAGCTTAGAAGCTTTCGTTCGCGACCAACCCGCGTTTGTCAGTCCTCACTTTCAATTGGCAATCGATACCATCAGACTTGAGTGGGCACAGATTGTGGCCTTTGATGGCCCCGCCAAGGAACCCGTTAACCTCACTTCCTTACAAAACAAACCTGCCACAAAGATAAAGCTGCATTTGCAACCTTACCTGACACTGCTTGATCTGGAATATCCCATTGACGATCTCCGATTAAAAGTTAAGTCGGGAGAGCAGAGACAGTCCGAAGCGGGGACGACGCCTTCCAGGAAAGTGAAGGTGAAAAAAATCAGCCTGCCAAAACCCAAAAAAACTTACCTGGCCGTTCACAGGTTAGAAAACACTGTTTTCTATAAAACACTTGATCCGATTGCTTATGCTATTCTCACGGCCCTTAATGGGGGCGCATCCCTCGAAAAGGCTTGTGAAAACGCGCTCAAGGGCAAGTCGGAGAATGAACTGGTTCGTTTAGCGCCAAAAATCCAAAACTGGTTTGGAATGTGTTCCGGTTTTGGATGGTTCTGCAAATAATACGTCCACCTACTTTCTGCCCTAGGCTAACGTGCGAATGACTCAATTCGCAATCAGGCTTTTAACTTCTGTAGGAATGTCGCCAAACCTCGACCAAGATTTTTTGCGCGCTCAGTAGATTTGGCATCTTTTAAAGTGCCATCTGAATTAAACGCCTCAAGGGCTTTTGGCAATGCCAGTTGGTCAGGCAAAACAATGACGTTGATATTGCCCAGAATCGATCGAACGTGGACTAACCCACGCAACCCACCCAGTGCCCCAGGCGAAGCCGCGAGCAATGTGGCCACCTTACCAGTGAATGCTGAAAGCGGCGGTTCATCTTTTTCAGGACGAGACACCCAGTCAATTGCATTTTTGAGAGCACCAGATATCGAACTATTGTATTCGGGACTGGCTATTAACAAGCCATCATGACTTTTAAAGAGTGCTTTAAGGTTTTTAGCAGCCTGAGGTAAACCTTCAGCGTCTTCGATATCCTGATCAAATACCGGTAATGGGTAATCCTTTAAATCAATAAAAGTAACATGTGCCCCAGCCTCCTCAGCGCCTTGCGCTGCGACTTTAACGAGCCTCTTGTTACATGAATCCTTACGTAAACTTCCTGCAAATGCTAAAATTCGTGCCTGCGCCATGGGGTCTCCTCAAGTAAATGTTTAAATTGTATCCGAGTGGAATGGCTAGGTTGAAAAATTCCTACAAAAAGGAAAGCGTAAAAGTATTTTTTACTTCTTTTCTTCGGCCTTGGTTTCTTTCTTTTCGTAACTGGGATAGTACAACAAAAAGCCGTCAAAATTTTGCATCTCTAATTTGCCTGTTCGCGCACGTTCTTTCCATATCTCGGCGTCCTCATCGTACTCGTATTCAACAGGCACCTTTACAAATTTTCCACCAACAATCTGTTGTTTAAAATGAGGACATTTCACCGGGTCCAAAGGTATAGGCTCCTTCTTTTTCCCCGCAGCTTTATCTTTCTTTTTGGGTTTGGACTTAGGGGCATCACCGGCAGCCACCTCGTTTGTCGTCCCTGGACTGGTTGGGCTGGAACTAGAAGGAGAGTAAGATGGAGCAGATTTAGATGTTAGGCCACCATAGGTTTGAGTTCCCGGAAGCAAACTAAACCCAATTACTTTACCTTCTGTAAAAGTAACTTCCCCTCGCTGAAAGCTGACAACCTTTTGATTTTTATCCGGCAAGGTAATGGTGCCGACGGGGTTTCCTAGTGCTGCGCGGACGGTACGTTCATCGTCGCCCACTTTAATTTCCTGTGCATGTAACACGGAGTTGATAAATAACGAGGCCGTAAGTAAGAATAAAAATTGTTTCATATGGCAGTGGAAAGGTACCCTCTCTTGAGTCAAAGGTCAACGGGTGGCGTGTTTATAGATTTTCACTTATGTATGCGCAATCTTGGCGGAACGCTTTTTGTTTCGCTTTATCGAGCTTCGCTTCAATTCGATCCAAAAATACACCCTTTTTAGATAGGGGCAGCCGATTCTTCTTTAGCTCCATTTCTTCTACCACCTTAGTGAACAAATCCTGGGACGACGCTCCCATCACTTTGCGCAGGATACGATTTACCTCAGTCAAAAAGAGAACACTCACCATTTTTTCGGGGGCTATGGACCGGGCGGAATCGGAAATGCTAGTTTCAAGGTAATGATTTTTCAGGAGATCTGCTTCATACCTAAAAAGAGATTTATGTTTTTCGTTGTAGAGGTACTTCTCGAGTAATGTCAGAAAGGGAACGAGCTTCATCAGCGGAAAATCTGAAGATTTTGCTTCGACTTCATTGAGAGCCCTTTGGATGTAAGGTCCGGACTCAGAGCCTACAAGCCCTCGCAACACTCGATTTATTTCATAAAAGAAAAGAACTTGAACCTTAACTGTTTGGGGAACGCGAGTATGCAATGGACTGAGCACCTTGGTTTTTAACGCCTCATCTGGGTCCTCCGAAGATTGAATGTAATGCGCTAGATAATTGCGGGCTTCCTTTTTAAGGTCCTCTCCGACAGTGCTAGACGTTATTGCGTTTGACATTAAGTGCGTCAGTCTATTGATGTTTTCCCGCTGCACTGGGCCCTCACAAAGAATTGCGATCAAATGCTGGGAACTCACTAACCTAATGACCATTGGTTTTTGGTCGAAGGTCATCATCAGCTCCATACAATTAGGATTTGCGCTCCATTCTTTATTCATGGCTTGAACCGATGCCTGCGCTAATTCTCTAGGTAATCGTTCATGGATCCCATCGCGAAATTGGGAATGGGCCACCCGCGAGTCGAAGTCCGCAATCACAAGTCCATGTATCTGCGCTCCGAGATAAAGCTCAGGAAAAACCTCGGACCTGGTTTCTCCGTCCATCCGCATTTTTATTGGAGGTTGAACAGGGGCAGCTATATCCTCCTGATCCTCCCAATTTAATGAAGCATCACTGAGTGCCCTCCCCACTTCTAGCATTGATGAGAACCTGTCTTTGGCGTTTTTAGCCATCATCCGCTGGATAATGCCGCACAATGTTTCATTGAGGTTGGGATTGTGAATGCGGGGTTCAGGGACGTCCTCGGTCAGGTGACGGGCCATCACAACAGCACACGTTTTACCGGGGAAAGGAACAAACCCGGTCAAACAATGATAAAACGTAGCACCCAAGGAATAAATGTCCGCGGTGTGGTCAACTTCATCACCCCGGATCTGTTCAGGAGACATGTAATAGGGCGTCCCCAAGGTCATGCCTTTGGTCATGTCGGAATCTGGATTCGCACCTTCGAACTGGAGTTTTGCCAAACCAAGGTCCGCCAGTTTTAGAAAACCGAAGTCATTCAGAATAAAATTGTCAGGTTTAACATCCCGATGCACAACTCCGTTTTCATGTGAATGCCCTAAAGCCAAACAGGCTTGGCGCATGAGCTTTACAATTTCTGCCTGAGAGAAGGCTCCAAAGTTTTTAACATAATAGCCAAGGGTAAATCCCTCAACAAACTCCATAGCCAAATATTGAAAATGGTCAATCTGCCCGTAATCATAAATTTGCACGATGTGAGGATGGTTTAACCTGGCCACGGCGATAGCTTCTTTGACGAAGCGATCCACATACTCTTGGTTCGTACAAAGGTGCGGAGAAAGCATTTTAATGGCAACAACACGGTTAAGCTTAATGTGCAGTGCCCGATAGACACGGCCCATGGCACCGCTCCCGAGGATGTCAAGAAAGTGGTACCCTACAAACTTATGGCCCAATAAAGGATCCGATGTCTCCAAACGTGCCTTTCAAACCTTACCTGAGACATATGTGTCCGCAACGGGAAGGTTTTTCTTTTTACCCTTATTACTCGAAAAATAAAAGAACGAATCCTGTAACTTCTATTCTCAGTGAAACCGACTGTCCTCCTAAAAGAGTGATCCCTGCTCAAATGTAGGCAGTGGTACGATTTTGCGTATCAATTCCTCACCTTCATTGGCGGCGCTGTTTACCTTGGTGCTGACAGGAAACGATTCCATTTCTTCGGCTGCATAGGGCTTTAACAATGATTGCAAGGCTTCCGGTTTAAAAGCACTATGATCCAGCCATTTATCTTCGTCAAAAAAACCCAAGATAGCAGGCATCCGATGGTGCACTTGGTTGACGAGGCGATTAGCCCAAACAGTGACCACTGCGGCACTCACAATTTGTGAACCCTCCGGGGAATGCCAATCCTCCCAGATGCCTGCCATAGCGAATGGTTCGCCGGATTTAAGTTGAAAATAATAGGGCTGTTTTGATTTACCTTCCTTACGCCATTCGTAAAAGCCGGTGGCAGGTATCAAACACCGCTTGGAACGGAATCCCCCTCGAAAAACGGGTTTTTCTGAAAGCGTTTCCGACCGGGCATTGATGCATGTTCCCGCCCGTGATGGGTTATCAGCCCAAGATGGAACCAACCCCCAAGAAACGGTCTCAAGAATGCGTTTAGCCGATTCCTGAAACACAATAGTGATAGGCTGAAGCGGAGCAATATTGTAACGCACCTGATGAAGTCCGCGCACAGAATCCACCATGAACCGTTTGACAACTTCTTCCACCTTTTTTGAGTTCGTATACCGTCCGCACATCGTTGTAACTTACCGTCGAAGTTACTGGTAGGAAAGGGCTATCTCCTTCTTGAACTATAAAATGAAATATCTTATGATTATGTACAAGGAACTGATATGGCTAAAGATGATGTCATAGAAACGGTGGGCACGGTAACAAAGGTGCTTGCGGGGACCATATTCCGCGTCAAATTAGAGCAAGGCCACGAAGTTCTGGCTCATATTTCAGGGAAGATGCGCAAAAACTATATCCGAATCGGAATTGGTGACCGCGTGAATATTGAAATGTTACCTTACGACCTGGATAAAGCGCGCATCACTTACAGGCAAAAATAGTTCTTTAAAAATATTCCAGGGGCGCTCTGCTCCTAATCTTTTTGCACTCTCACCTACCTAACCAAGGATAGGCTTTCATTTTATTCTGCGTTAAGTAGATTGTGGGCCGGATGAACAACAACCTTGATGAAGTGGTCACAAAAATGGCGGAGTCGTATAAGACTATCGGCGCCATAAACCACATCGACGGGGTAAATTTGCCTGGTAAAAAATCTGTGGCTGACATCACTGAAGATCTGCTCAAGGTCCTTTTTCCTGGCTTTTTTGATACACGCGAACTACATCATGACGAATGTCTTTCCTTTATTTCCAGCACGCTGGAGAGCATCAATACCAGACTCCTCAAAGAAATTTCTCGTAGCCTGCAATATAAAGAAGCAGATGGAAAGCGTCATTCGAACTTGAAGGAAAGAGCAGAAATGGTGACTAGGGAGTTTCTTCATGAACTTCCGGCCATTAGACAACGCTTAAAATTAGATGTCGCAGCCGCCTTTGAGGGAGACCCTGCGGCCGGAAGTTTTGAAGAGATTATCGTCGCGTACCCCTTTATTGAGGCGATTGCAGTCCAACGCATGGCTCATGTTTTATATTTGAAAAAAATTCCTCTGATCCCACGTATCATGACCGAATGGGCTCACTCCCGTACGGGTATCGATATCCACCCTGGAACACGGATTGGTACTCACTTTTTTATCGATCACGGTACGGGAGTTGTCATTGGAGAAACGGCAATCATTGGGAATCACGTTAAAATTTATCAGGGTGTCACACTGGGAGCTAAAAGCTTTAAACGCGACGATGATGGGCGTATCATTAAGGGCGGGCAACGACATCCTACCATTGAGGATGGAGTGACTATTTACGCAGGGGCGACTATTCTGGGGGGTGAAACTGTGATTGGAGAAGGATCCGTGATTGGCGGGAACGTCTGGCTGGTGGACTCGTTGCCAAAAAATTCAATCGTAACTTTCGACAAGCAAGAAGTTACTATTCGCACTAAAAACTCCCCAAAAGTTGACTTTCAGATTTAATGTGGTTTAGTCATTTTTTAATTCAAAGGCACCAATGGAAACGTATTTTTATAACCTTAACAAACAAGGAAACGGACCTATGGAAGAAGTAACGAAAGAAAAGTTGTATCAGGATTCAAAAGTCGTGATTCAAGATATCGATGTTTTAATGAAAGAAGCTTTTGGCGACGTGAAAGAAAAAGCAGCGGCTGCACGTGTTAAAATTGATGAAATTTTAAAACAAGCCAAAAACAGGTATGACAATGTTGAAGCAGTAGTCGCAGAAAGATCCAAGGCGGCGGCAAAGGTTACCGATCAATACGTTCGTGAGAATCCGTATAAAGCCATTGGAATTGGTTTCGGAGTAGGATTGCTTGTTGGAATGATTTTAACGCGCAGAGATTAATCACATGTTTGAGGAACCACTTCAAACTGAAGATCGCGGTCTCTCGCCCGGCAAAAAAATCGCCACTACTTTTTTGGAGTTTCTTTCTACAAAACTGGAACTCCTTCAAGTTGAGCTGGAAGAGGAAAAGCGGCATGTCGTTGGACTTTTAGTCAGCGTCCTACTTGGGTGCGGACTCGTCCTGTTCGGCGTGACACTAATGGTCGTGGCCGGGGCCATTCTCATTAACGCCCAGTGGGGCCCATGGGGTGTTCTCCTATTTGGTGCGATTGTCACAGTCTCAGCCGGGATTATTTTCTGGCAACTTTTCCGTTCGGTAAAAGTGCATGGGACTTTATTTACTGAATCAATTCGTGAACTCAAAAACGATATCGAATGGTTAAAACGCCAAATTTAAAAAGTGCATATGGTTACAACAGTAGATTTGGAAGCTCGTAAAAGAGAATTAAGAGCTAGGCTGGCCGATCAACGCGGACAGATAAGTGACTCAGTCGGTGAGTTGAAAGACTCGTTTATCCCCCTGACAACAAATGTGAAACGAACAGTTACGGGGATCAGTCTTGCGGGTGGCGGGTTGGCTTTGGGTACATTACTCTGGCGTTTGTTTCGACATAAAGATAAAGCTGGCATCGTGACTCCTGCACAAAAACAAAAAGACAGTACGTTCAATCAATTGAAACCGGTTGTCTTTTCCGTTCTGGGTATGCTGGTTCGTAAAGGTGTTTCTAAGTTCCTATAAATAATTGGGCGCGCAAGGATTGGCCGAGCGCGTGTCCGATCCCGTGTTCTTGTTGTGTCGTACACTTTTCTAATGGTCACCAATGCCCACCCCCATTTACCTCGACTACAACGCCACCACACCTCTCGATCCTACGGTCGTAGAAGAGATGTTGCCATTTCTCACAAAGGCCTTTGGAAATGCTTCCAGCATCCATTCCTTCGGACGTGACGCTAGAGCCGCGCTAGATGAGTCACGCGACAGGATGGCAAGGCTGCTCAAAGTGAAACCTGTGGAAATAATTTTTACCGGCTCAGGAACAGAGTCCGATAACCTCGCACTCTTTGGGCTGGCTCGGGAAAATAAATCTAAAGGGAAACACTTGCTCACAACACAAATAGAACACCATGCTGTTCTACATGCCTTCGAATACCTAGAAAAGCACGAGGAATTCGATGTGACGTATCTCCCTGTCAACGCCTTGGGACGCGTTGAGGTAGAGGAATTTACTAAGGCGCTGAAGAAAGATACCATTCTAGCATCAGTGATGAGCGCCAACAACGAAACCGGAACGATTCAGCCCATTGCCGAACTCGCTGCGATTGCCAGAAAAAATGGAGTTTTGTTCCACACCGATGCTATTCAGAGTTTTGGTAAAGTGCCTGTTTTCCCCCACGATTGGAATGTCGATGCCCTGTCCCTTTCAGCGCATAAATTTTATGGCCCAAAAGGGTCTGGCGCTTTGTTCCTGCGCCATGGTCTTTCATTACAGCCTCACATCGTCGGGGGCGCGCACGAGGGTGATCGCCGAGCAGGTACAGAAAATGTCGCAGGAATTGCCGGTATGACTGTAGCCGCTGAACGCGCATTGGGCCTTCATGATGACGTGCTCATGCGTTCATTGACCGAGAAATTGTGGGCGGGGTTATCTCAAATCCGGGGAATCATCCGCAATGGAGATCCTGTGAATAGAATTTCAAACACCTTGAACGTGAGTTTTAATGGGATTGACGGAGAAGAACTTCTCATGAATGCCGATTTGGAAGGGTTAGCGGTTTCTAGCGGTTCAGCGTGTATGGTTGGGTCTGTCCAAGCGTCACATGTTCTTCTTGCCATGGGGGTTGACGCCGCTGTGGCAAAATCGACGGTCAGGTTTTCCATTGGAAAGTTCACTTGTTCAGAAGAGATAGATAGGACAATTGAAGTCTTCAATCGTATTTGCAATCGCCTGAGACCCACACGTGCGGCGTAAGATAAATCCTTGCACGCAATCAGGCATTTTCGTAATTTGTTACTTATCAAAGGTTTGCGCTCGTTTTTTCAATTTCAATTTGATAACGTCTCACATATCGAAAGCATATCCTGCTGATGCTTCTTCTATCCTGAGCTAGATTGATTTTTCACTAGCTGCAAATAACCTGAAAGTTAAAATGCCCTTAGAAGTATCGCGTAATAGTTGGCCACTTTGGATTCGATTGACCTTGTGGAAAGTGCCCTTTCGTTTCCTTGCTTGGACTTATCTGTGGGCTTGCCTTTTGTTTGGAGTCCTCATTTTTTCAATCGGCGCGTGGTTTGCTGCGCCAATCATGTTGGTGGCAGCAGCAGGTTATTGGAAAGCCATAAAATGGGTTGACGCTCGTGATGGCTGGAAGAAACTCGCTTTCTCCACTCAATCCACTTCGCTCGAAGCCCTACCGGTCCACCATTAGAAGTATTCTGGTGCGGTCAGCTCAGATCTGGCCGCATTTAAATGTTACCCAAGTTTTTTAAGGGAATTGCGAACCAAATTTTCGACAGTGGCGTTGGCATATTCGGGCTGGCTTTGCAACAAGCGCACACTTTGCCAAGCCTCAGATTCCTTAAACCCAAGGGCCACCAGAGCTAATACGGCATCGTTAGCCTTTGGATTATCAAGAACCGCCAATGGCGCAGGAGACAGTGTGCCGCCTTTGAATTTATCTTTCAATTCGACGACAATACGCTCAGCCGTTTTTTTACCAATTCCAGGCAGCGAAGAAAGCTGTTTAATGTCGCCCGTCATAACCGCAGAAGTAAACTGAGGAATACTTGAGCCGCTCAAAATAGACATGGCCATCTTTGGACCAATGCCACTGACTTTTTCAATGAGCAAACGGAAAAGCTCTCTTTCCTCATTGGTCGCAAACCCGAAAAGAATATGTGCGTCCTCACGTATGGTTAAATGAGTGAACAAAAAAACCTCCTGCGGGACCGGGGGAATCTTTTCGAAACTTGAAAGGGGAATAAAAACCTGATACCCAACACCCCCCACATCAACGATTACGTAGGTAGAATGTCGTTCCGCAACCTTGCCACGCAAAAAGGAGATCATGCAAATGATCTGCCTTGGAATTGAGGATTAAGCAAGCCTAACTCAAATCGGTTTAGAAAGTTGAATCGCTGGATTGGCATTAGCGTGAGTCAAAGCGATTGCAAAAGCATCAGACGCATCCAGAGGTATCTCATCCGTTAAGCCTAGGAGTGGGCCGAGCATGCGTGCCACCTGACCTTTGCCTGCGCCCCCATACCCTACAACCGAGTTTTTAACTAAGCGGGGCGCATACTCGTAAACAGGTATCCCCTTCAGGGCGGCGGCGGCAATAGCCACACCTCGTGCCTGACCCATGGTTATCGAGGTTTTAATGTTTTGGGCGTAAATAAGCCCTTCGATAGCACAGACATCCGGCTTAAATTCAGTCATCACTTGCTGGAGCTTTTCATGAATGTGAGCGAGGCAACCTGATACCAGTAATGTCGGTTTATTTTTAATGACTCCGTAAGCCATTGCTGAAAAGCGCCGGTTATCCCCCTGGATGACTGCAAACCCCGTTGAACGAAGGGAGGGATCGATTCCCAAAATAACCATAATTTTTTCCTAACGCTTATCCTCTAATACCACAAGCTCTTAATTGACTTCTTATTGTACTTACCTTAAAAATGTTCCCTTTATGTCAGAAGACCCTGCGGCACCCACAGACAAAAAGGCTGATTCAAGTCCACAGGACCAATCTGGTCAGCTGAGTCAATCCGAGGAAAAACATTCCGGACCCGCAAAGGATAAACCAGATGAAACTAAGTTGGCCACAAGTACTTCGATAAAAATTGAGGATACAGACTCAACGAAGAAACCAACGATGGAAGACGATTTCCCAGACTTCGAAAACATTGATTTTGAAATCGAAGCGCCCCCTGAAGCACCATCGGCCGCTAAAAAAATTGTTCCTCCTGTTAAAGCCCAAAAACCGGCACCACCTGGGTCCGTTACGCCCTTGGACCAAGCTGCCAAGGAAAAGCTCACCCGCGATTTACAAGCGCAATTATCGCACATACCTCATCCGACGCCTCCCGCTCCTGACCTCACGTCAAAGTTCTCTGAGGTCGTTCGGGCTATGACGGAATCAAAAGAGGAAGTGCGCAAGTTAAACGATAAGTTTGAGGCAAAAATTGCGCAGGACACCCATAATCAATCCCTCTTTTCCGCATTACACAAAGAACTTAATAGTTACAAAGACAATGTGCTTCTGGATATTTATCAAAAGCCCGTCATTAAGGATTTGATTCTCATGTATGACGATTTGGGGCGCCTCGATAAGCAGTATCAGGAAATTTTTTGTGAGCAAATTAATGCAGACTCAACAGCCAAAGCTCATTTAAAAAACATGGGTGATAACATTGGCAATATGAAAGCTCAATTGCTGGAAGTATTGAATCGTCTTGATGTGTACCCCTACGAAGAACACACCACCACAGTGGATAAAAAATTACATAAACCCGTAAATGTAAAACCGACTCAAAACCCTGAAGACGACGGTAAAATTGCCGAAATTGTCAACGAAGGTTTTCGATGGAAAGAACGTGTGATCCGTCCCGAAGAAGTCGTTGTCTTCAAAATAGAAGGTAATAAGTCATAATTCACCCCCTGGGTATTTAAATATGAAAAGAAAAGTTGTTGGAATCGATTTAGGCACCACCTTCTGTGCAATAGCTCACATTGATGATTACGGGAAACCGCAAATTATTCCCAATGCGGAATCTGAACGCATCACCCCTTCAGTGATCCTTTTTGACGGGGCCACCGCTACTGTCGGATCTACCGCAAAATCGATGGCCGTGGCTGAACCCGACAAAATTGTCGATTTCATAAAGCGTGAAATGGGGAAGAGCAAAGAAGATTTTCATCGAGAATTTGCGGGTACAAAATATTCAGCAGATGAACTTTCAGCTGTTATTCTTAAAAAGCTCAAAAATGACGCTGAGAAATACTTAAACATTTCGATCACCGATGCGGTTATCACTGTTCCAGCCTACTTTAATGATGCCGAGCGAAATGCCACGGTTAATTCAGGTCGCATCGCGGGCCTTAACGTACTTCAGATTATTAACGAACCCACTGCGGCGGCTCTCGCTTACGGCTTGAATAAGTTGGGCAAAAACCAATCCGTGTTCGTATTCGACCTTGGCGGTGGCACGTTCGACGTAACGATTATGTGCATCGAAGGCGAACTTATCAAAATGGTCGCTACCAATGGTGATCACCGTCTGGGTGGTAAAGATTGGGACGATAAAATTATTAACATGATGGCCGAGGAGTTCGACAAAACACACGGCGAAAATCCTTTGCTCGATCTTCAGGCGTATCAAGACCTTCAAACACGGGCCATTGCTGCCAAAGTTCAGTTATCGAGTCGTCCAAAGACAACCATTGTTCATAGCTTTAACGGCAAGAGCATTAAGGTGGAATTGACTCGGGAAAAGTTCGAAGAAATGTGTATGCCTTTGGTTGAAAAGTGCAAAATCCTTTGTGATATCGTACTTCAAGAAGCGAAGATGACTTGGAAAGATTTAGATACCATTCTCCTCGTCGGGGGGATGACCCGTTGCCCAATGGTTCGCGAGATGATTGGTAAAACCAGCGGCAAAGACTTGAACGAAGAATTAAATCCAGACGAAGCGGTTTCCTTGGGTGCTGCGGTGCAAGGCATTCTTTGTCACATCGACGAGTCCATTAACCTTGGCACTAACGAAGTGGCTCCAGAAACGATTAAACAGTTTTCTGGCGCAAATGGCGGGTTAATGCGCGTTTCAAACATCACTTCTCATAGCCTCGGAATCGTATTGTGGAATGATACTTCCCATGAAGAATATGTTTTTCCGATGATTAACAAGATGACCCCTATTCCGACCGAAATTAAGAATACTTTCGGAACAGCGAGTGCCAACATGAAAAAAGTTGTTGTGCGAGTTGTCGAAGGCGAAAGCACTGTTCCCGATGAGTGTACTAAACTCGGGACCTGTGATATCGAATTACCGCCCTACCTCCCAAAAGGAACGCCGGTCGATGTTATCTACAAATACAATGCTAATCAGATTCTCGAAGTGGTTGTCAAAGTGCAGGACAAAACTGCGCGCGTTGAAATTCAACGCTCCGGTGGACTTAACTCTGCCGAAGTGGACAAGGCACGCGAGCATTTGACTCTGCTCAACGTCATGTAATCGATTCGGTAATCTATGCCACTGCCCTATCCTTTACCTGATGACCCACGAAAGTGGTCGGGCTGGACGTCTTACAATTCTAAAAATCTGTACGAACGTCTGGGTTTGACCTACCAAGAACAGCCCAGCATTCAGCTTATTGAAGAAAGTTGTCGCCAACTTCTCCTGTGGTGGCAAAAAAAACTGCCACTCAAGAGTCAACCCAGCAATCCCCTTTCTCAATTGCTCGGCAAAGCCATCGACGACGCTCCAAGGCTCATCACAGAAGCCAAGGTCACTTTGCTGGATCCGGTTCATCGTGAAACACATGATGCAGGTCTCGAAAGCCTAGGTCAGGAAAAAGCACTGGTTGATTTGCGTAAATTCCTCGATTTTGTTTTAGCTGACAAAAAATTAACCCCATCAGCTGAATCCAATCTCATGGCCATGGGGCGACAGATGGGGGTAACGCCTGAAATTGTTGTCGGCCTCATTGATCAAGTTTTGGTTGAAACCGAATCTTCAAGGTATGACCCGGTTGACGAGGCCTTAAAAGCTCAAGCCGCGGTGCATGCTTCCATGCAAGCTGCTCCCGCCCGACCCACAGCATCGACTCCGGTCACTGAGGGTTCTGTGACCACCCAGAGTGCGCCTCCTGATCAGGAAGGATTCATGCGTCTTATTGAGCAATGGAAAGAAAGAACTGATTACGGTGAGCTTGAGGATGAGGATAAGGAAAAACTTCTGGAATGGGCTCCCAACTTTCGTCTGACTCCCGAATGGGCGGAAGCTCTCCTCGACGGTCGTGACTACGATCCTGACGCAGGAAAACCCAAAGCAAAACCAAATGCAAAAGCCGTTACGCCTGCAAAACCTGCGGCTCCTAAATTAAGCCCTGAAGAAGAACGTCGCACTTTCCCTAATTTCACGAACTCACTGGGAATGCCCATGATGACTATTCCGAGTGCTTCATTTCAAATGGGTTCAATCGAAGATTTTGCTCTTGATAACGAGGCTCCTGTCACTCAGGTCACTTTGACTGGTTATTGGGTCTGCAAATATCCTGTGACCAATGCTCAGTATGAATTGTTTGATCCTACACACCGCAGTAAGCGCTCACCTTGGGCTGATGAAAATCACCCTGTCGTAAATGTAAATTATGAGGATGCAGTCAAATTTTGTGATTGGTTAGCTAAGAAAGAAAATAAACGGTATCGGTTGCCTTCGGAAGCCGAGTGGGAACATGCTGCCAAAGGAACTGATAATCGGAAATTTCCATGGGGAGCAAATGAAAATAATGGCAAATGCGCGAATTTTGCGGATGCGAGTTCAAACTTCCCATGGTCCGCAACGGATATCAACGACGGGTTCCCTCAAACTTCGCCGATTGGGTCTTTCTCTTTAGGTGCGAGTCCGTTTGGATGCGAGGATATGTCAGGGAATGTAGGGGAGTGGTGCAGGGACAGTTATGGACCGTACAAAGGTAATCCTGTGCCAAATCCCTGTCCCACTACGGGTGCGGCGAAGGTTATTCGTGGAGGTAGTTTCCGCTCGAAAATGAATAGTCTGCGTACCACTTCAAGGGCGTCCCATCCTTTGACCTATTTTTCGAATGATATTGGGTTCCGCATTGCCTGCGCTAGAGATGCGAAGGGTTAAAGTCATTGGGGAAATTCTTCGGTTTTACTCTATCCTTTTTATATTTGCCCCTTCGCCGTGGCCTGCCATAGTTCAAATCTAAATTAAATTGGTTTGAACTAAAACAAATAACTTCGCGCGCGAGGATGACCCCCGAATACGACCACGATACGCAATTGATGATCAAGGTGCAAAAAGGAGATTTACGCTCTTTTGAGGTACTGGTCGATAAACACAAAAACGCTGTAGTTGGGACTATTTATAAAATGCTCGGTGACGTGTCCGAGGCCGAAGATGTGGCTCAACATGTCTTCATTCAAATCTACAAAGCAGCTCCGCGTTATGAACCTAAGGCCAAGTTTACGACTTGGATGTATACGATCGTACGGAATCTTTCCTTAAACGAAATTCGCAGGCGCGGCACACATAAACTTCAGTCACTCCAAGCTATGGAAGACCCTGCCGATGACACGGCCCCCATTCAATTGGAGGATGTCACTGCAAAAAATCCCTCCATTGAACTAGGTCACCAAGAACTTGAGGATAAAATTCAACTCGCATTAAACGATCTTCCGGAGAGTCAGCGCCTCGCGTTGGTCCTGCGCAGGTACGACGATATGTCATACGACGACATCGCAAAGGTCTTAAAATGCTCCGTTTCCGCCACCAAATCCATCATCTTCCGCGCCCGTGAAACTATGAAAGAAAAACTTAAACCTTATTTGCAAGGTGAATAAGTAAGCGTCCCTGATGCCGCTTCAAAATCAGAATGCTTCACGTTCCAATTGCCAAGTATTCATTTCCTCAGCCTTGCGGATTCGACATTTTCTTCCAATCACTGATAAATTTCTCAAGCCCGATGTCGGTCAGCGGATGTTTAAGCAAGGTGCGAAGAACACTCGCTGGGGCGGTTATGGCATCTGACCCAATTTTGGCTGCTTCGACAAAATGCATGGGAGACCGTGCGCTGGCGGTCAATATTTTGGTTTTAAGCCCGTAATTAGTGTAAATTAATTTAATGTCCCGAATCAGTTGCATTCCATCACTGCTAATATCGTCGAGGCGCCCAACAAACGGACTAATATAGGTTGCGCCCGCTTTGGCCGCGAGAAGCGCTTGAGTGGGTGAGAAGCAAAGGGTCACATTCGTGCGAATTCCTTTGCTGGTAAAATGACGGACCGCTTTTAACCCTTCAGGGAGAAGGGGGACCTTCACAACAATATTTTTATGGAGCGCGGCTAATTTAGCACCCTCAATGATTATTTCTGAAGCCGTCGTACTGATCACTTCCGCACTGATCGGTCCGTTTACAATAGCGCAAATTTGCAAAAGAAGATCCGTGAATGAACCGCCCCCAGACTTGGCGACGAGCGACGGGTTAGTGGTCACCCCATCGACAATCCCCATTTCGTGTAGTTCTTGAATTTCGTTAACGTCAGCTGAGTCGATGAATATTTCCATACTGAAATCTAACCCGATCTATAGGCACGGAGTAAAGTAACGATTTAGGAACAAAGATCACCAGATGCGTGCGCCTTTAGAGGCCGAGCCCCGCCTCTCAACTCGTTGACAGAGCAAATATTACGCTCTTATGTTTAATGGGAATAAAAGGTATTTTTGTAGTTTTAATAGACGTAAAATGTTGCTGTATAGCTGTTTGTAACTGGTGTTTTGATAATTTGAAGAACCTAGGAGCAGTTCTTGCTTAAGTCACTATATGAAAGTTAAGCACTTTATTTTAATAAAGTCTTCGGACGCAAAATTAAATTTAGACTTTGGTGCACGTTAAAAATACAGGTAAATTACCCTATTAAATAAAAGAATAACGCTCTAAAATCCGCACACCCATACACTAATTGCTATTTAAATTCAATTAATGACCACCATATCCAAAATTTTTGTCTTCGCTGGGTTATTACTTACCATTCTCGGCCTTGCCGTGATGGTGGGTTGGATACTGGACGTCCCCGTTTTGATAAAACTTCATCTGTCACTCGTCGTGATGCAATTTAATGCGGCTTTTTGTTTTGTCTTCACAGGCATCGTCATAGGAAGTTGGGGGTTCGACAAGCCGAAGTTGAATTATTTGAGCATCATTCCACTTCTCATGGGCCTCGCGGTACTTATCGAATGGCATTCTGGAGTTTCATTTGTGGACGAACTCCTTTGGAAGCACCAATACATTTCACTTAACTATCCCCCCGGTCGATTCTCCGTTCATTCCGCCTTATGCTTTTCTTTATTCGGGGTTTCCGTTCTGGGTATCACCTTTTGGCCGAAAATAACTTTCTGGAATTCTTTTCTCACCTTCGTTGGAGGTATAGCTTTAATTCTAGGCATTTTAGCTATCTTCGGATACGCCGTCAAACTGCATACCTTCTCTGATCTTTTCTCCAGAATCAAAGGCTTTGCCCTTCATACGGCCTTTGGCTTTTGCCTTATTGGGCTCTCTCTATGGGTCAAGAGTTATGAAGATCGAAGGTTTCTTCCCGTTAAAGGGTTTTGGTTGGTCCCCGCCATTTCCTCAGGCGTTTTTGTCGTGTCATTCTTGTGCGGTTTCCTTCTCTTGCAGCCTGACTTTTTTTATGCCTACACCCACTTAATTCCGATAATGGTGAGTGGTTTTATCGGGATTCTTTGCCTATCCTTTATCTGCATACTGACTGTATTTGAGTCACTTCAAATCTCTAAAGCCCAAAAAATACAAACCCAAATTTCTTTATTAAGCTTGGCAAGCCACGACATGAAAACTCCTTTGAGCACGCTTCACCTTTTGATTCCTATCCTCATCGAACAGGACGATTCTATTTCAAAAGAAAAACGAATCAATATTCTTGAAAAGTGCCAGACAGAATCACATAAACTCCTTGGAATCATTCAAAATATTCTTGAATTTAATAGGCACATGGAATCCCCCTCAAAGGTGGCCGCCGACCTAAATGAAATCCTGAAACAGTTGGAACCCTCCTACTCAGAAATGTTAATTGAAAAGCGCCTCACCTTAAAAATTACGTATTGCGCAAACGGAGAAGTGTTCGTTCCTAGACAACTTCTTATCTTCGCGGTCAATAATTTGGTGGGCAACGCCATTAAATTCTCCCCACCTAAAGGCGAAGTCGATATATCCTGCAATCGGGTCGGCTCATACCTAGAGGTCCGCGTCAAAGATCAGGGACTGGGAATCCCAAGCAAATACAGAGGTAGGATCTTCAAAAAGTTTTTCCGTGTTCCCGACAACGGCGCCACAGGAACAGGCCTCGGCCTAGCGTTAACTAAAGAAGTCGTCCTGATGAACGGCGGCAAAATTGGGTTCGACCACAACCCAGGCCCAGGCACCACCTTCTGGCTCCGCTTCCCCAGCTACGGGAAATTAAAATAAAAAATCTTCTCCTATTCCCCATATGGCCAGACAATCCTGGCTGGGTTTCTTTCCCTCAATCTTCCTGAATCTGTGCTCATCTGCGGTTCCCTCTTCCCCAATCCTCCGCGTGAAATTATCTTTTCCACGCTTCCTCTTCGCGGACGGATTACCGAAGAAACTTTGTGATGGGTTCGGCAAGCGATTCAGTGAGTACGACCTCGTTTTTCCGGAGCAGTTGGAGTTCGAAAGGTCGGAGCCAAACTTTTTGTCCGTCAGTACCAGGCACTTCCGAGTAAATTAAATATGAACCCGGTTGGATAGATTCTAAATTTGAAAAAGTCGCTCGCCCAGAATTATCAAAAAGCCCTTTTACCACGACACGTGAACCCAATATCGGACGCACACGGACACGGAACTCTTCATCCACCACTTTTATTTGTTCGTCCACCTTTGCTATATCATTCTTAATTTGAACCGTTTGGGCTTCAAGAGGGGCACGCTTTTGCTTAATAACCGGAATGACGTTCTGAAGTGACGTTATTTCAGTCGTTTTCTGGATATCAATCTGGCGCCCGCGGGTTTTGAGCGTTTCCATTCGCATTTCCCAAGAGGATTCGTACTTGCGCCACGCAAGTAGCTGATCTTCAGACCATTTACGTTCAACTTCAGCGTTCACGTTCGTGGACGAATTATATAAACCAAGGCGGAACCCATTCACCCACACATCCGGAGAACTCACGTCTGCCTGCGGCTCAAAGGGAATATTAAGTTTTACCGCACGGTCAGTGATCGATTTTAGAAATTCGCCGCGTTTGCCCTCAAACTCAGTGTCGAGAACGCTGGCTTCTTTCTCCCAAACGTTTTGCAAATCTGAAGAAAATTTGCCACCCACTGAGGATATAGCCAGCTCAGCGGTTTGGCTTTCTTGGTCAATTTTTTCCAGCAGCGACTCTACCTGTTGCAATTGTGTTTGCATCTGAGCTTTCATCTCGAGCTTGGGATTCATCGTCAATTGGTACTCAGCCTTAAGCTCCTGAAGATCCTTTGAGGAATCCAGAACGATGGCCACACTTGATTCCCTGCCAGCAAGACTTTTCGGCATTTCCACAACCACACTGGTGTGCTTATCGAAGGCTCGATAGATCCCATAAGCTCCAAAAGCCATCAATGCTGCCGCCACTAAAAACACAAAGAAATTTTTACCCATGATACTTTACCTTAGCTTGTCACTGCTGGGTATGACCCCAGTACTTTTACAATTTTGCATTGTTTTCCCAATGCTTTAAGAGTCCGGACAATCATTTGATCTTCGCAATGTCCGTCAAATTCGATAAACGCTAGAAACTTCGCTGACCTTCCTCGATTCGGGCGTGATTCGATTTTCGTCATATTAACTTTATGCTGATAAAAAACGGAAACTGCACGATAAAGTGACCCAGCTTTATCTTCAGCGCTCAACATTATACACGTCCTATCGTTTCCTGTCGGTGGACAATATCGACGGCCCACGACATAATAACGTGAAGTTAAATCATCGTTTTCAAGGTTGGACGCCAAAACTTTCAATCCAAAAACTTTTGCCGCCAGTGGCCCCGCAATAACTGCCGCTCGCTCACGCCGGGCGAGTTCAACACCGGGGACAACCCCCGACACTTCGTACACCCGCGCATATGGAACGTTCTGAAGTAACCATTGACGACACAACAAAAGGGCGTCAGGAACTCCGTACACTTTTTTCAACGACTTTAAAGGCGGTTTCCCTATAAGCAAATGACGCACGGGGATCACAATCTCCGCGCAAATTTTTAAATCACTTGAAACAAATCGATCGAGAGTATGAACGACCGTTCCGTCAACGGGCGTTTCAATAGGAACGACACCATACTCACAGGCACCTCGTTGAACCGCATCAAAAATGTCAGAGGTCCTTTCAAAGACTGAATACTCTAAACTGCTCCCAAATTTTGAACGCGCCGCTTCATGCGCATACCCTCCTTCTGGACCTTGCACCGCGATCGTCATCGCTTTCTCTAATGCCAAAGCGGCAGACATAATCTCCCGATAAATCGCTTTGAGTGACTCATGTGTTATCGGTCCATCGTTGCGTATTTCCAACCGCTTTAATAGAGCCAGCTCCCGCTCCGGTGCGTAGATCTCCTGGCCGGACGCTTTTTTAATCTGACCGATATCCAAAACCCAGCGGGTCCGTTCGTTCAGAAGCTTAAGCAACCGAGTATCGATGTCGTCTATCTTTTTCCGCGCATCGGATAATTTCATTTAAAATAAGGGAGTCTGTTAGTTAGTGTTTTTGGGAGGCTCATCATTTTCAACTCCCTGATCGGTGGCTGCATTGGTCTCTAGGACAGCCTCTGAGCTCGTTTCAACTTCAGTTGTTTGGACTTCCTCTGTCTTTGCTTCGACAGACTCAGGCACCGCAACGCTGGGCTCAGGGTCAACCGAGACAGCCGGAGTTTCAGCAGTCTTCAGTTTTACATAACGGAGTTCCGCGCTATTCGGGAGATCATTAACATCCTTAATCCCAAAATGCTCCAAAAAATGTTCCGTCGTTGCATACAACATGGGACGCCCGGGGGTCTCCGCTCGTCCTGAGATTTTGACCAATCCTCTATCGAGAAGAATTTGCACCATCGAATCCACTGCCACACCGCGCACGGCTTCGATATCAGCTCGGGTAATGGGTTGGCGATAGGCCACGATCGCCAGCGTCTCCATAGCTGACGCGCTGAGCCGTTGAGGTTTGTACTGGTCGAACATTTGTTTCACCCAGCTCGCGTACTCAGCTCGACTCGCAAGCTGCCAGGTTTCCCCGGTCTGCTGCAACTGAAAAGCGCGCTCGGCCTGATCGTAATCATTCTTCAACTCTTGGATGGCCGAGACCAAATGTTCGTCATCAACTTTCTTAAACGCGTTTGTCACTTCATTGGGCTCTAGCTCGGCTGTGTCCTTAAGGATTTCTTTGAGATCCTTTAAGTCGAGCGGCTTTTGAGCTGCAAAAAATATTGATTCAAGTATTGCTTTTAATACCATAATTACTCTGATTTTTTACTGATTTGTATATCACTAAACGCATGGGGCTGTGAAATGGTCACCTGTTTCAGGCGGATCACTTCAAGCAATGCTAAAAAGGTCACCACAACCTCTGACCGAGAGGCAGCTCCTTCAAAAAGTTCGGAAAACGACACGTGCGCGCTTTGAGTGATCAAGTTCAAAATAAAATCAATTTTGTCACTCACCGAAAAACGGTCGTCAAAAATTTCGTTAGTAATTTCCTTCTTCTCTACCTTTTTTAACACCTTGTTAAAGGCGTTCAGGAGATCAAAAATACCCACATCCGCAAGGCTCATGACATTCGTCAGGTCAAACTGTGGTTCGGGCGCCTTTCGTAAAAAGATGTTTTCCTGAATCATTTCAAGGTTCATCAGGTGCAATGCGGCTTCTTTAAACTTTTTATACTCGACCAACTGACGAACCAATTCCCAGCGGGGATCTTCATCCTCCTCTTCTTGGTCGTCAATGACTTGCTGGTCTTCAGGCAGCAGCATTCGGCTTTTGATGTACATCAATGTCGCTGCCATCACTAGGAACTCGCCCGCAATATCGAGGTCAAGCATTTTCATGAGGTGAATGTACTCAAGGTACTGTTTTGTCACCTGCTCAATAGGAATCTCATAAATTTCGAGCTCATCTTTTTTGATGAGATAAAGCAGGAGATCGAGGGGCCCCTCGAACACCGGCAGTTTTACCTTTAATAAATCGTCTGACATTATTTTAAACCTATTCCAATCCTACGGCCTGTCTGGCTTTTTTCAAAATCCCACGCGCCACTTCCCGAGCCTGCTGAGCTCCATCCTGCAAGATTTTTTCAATCTTTGCATCATCCTTCGCCAATTCCTCGCGTCTTTCGCGCATGGGGGCAAAGGTCGTCCACAGTTTTTCAAATAGCAATTTTTTGGCGTCTCCATACCCCATTCCCCCCTCGCGAAAACGGGTCCCCATTTCTTGGACTTCCTGGGGTGTCGCTACCATTTTATAAAGCTGATAGACCGTATTAGGTTCGGGGTCTTTCGCGGCTTCGGGTAGTTGCGAATCGGTTACTATACTCATGACCCGTTTCCGGATCTCTTTTTCAGCTCCAAATATGGGGATGGTGTTATGATAACTCTTCGACATCTTCTGTCCGTCTGTTCCTGGTATGACCGCCACTGCTTCTGTAATCATGGGCTCAGGTAACTTAAAAATTTCACCGAAATTTTCATTAAACTTTGCGGCAATGTCCCTTGCCACTTCCAAATGTTGTTTCTGATCCTTTCCCACTGGCACGGCGTCAGCTTGATAGATTAATATGTCTGCGGCCATCAAAACCGGGTACGAAAACAAGGCGTGGCTGGCGGGCAACCCTTTTGCGGTTTTGTCCTTATAAGAATGACAATTTTCCAACATGGGCATTGGTGCGACCGTCGATAGCAGCCATGTGAGTTCAAGATGCTCAGGGACATCGCTCTGGCGGAAAAAGATGGTCTTCTCAGGGCTTAGCCCACATGCCAAAAAATCGAGCGCCACATTTTTAACAAAACCTCTTAAATCTTTAGGGTCTGGGCGCGAGGTAAGCGCATGGTAATCGGCGATAAAGTAGTAGGCCTGATGCTTTTCAGCCAGTGTAATGGCCGGTTGCATCATTCCAAAATAATTGCCCAAGTGTAAAACCCCAGAGGGCTGGATACCTGAAAGCACGCGCATAGGGGGGGCAACACTAGACCAACACTCAAGTCGGTGCTAGTGCTTTTTTTTTGGTTTTTTTGAGTGTTCATCCTTGTTCCCATCTCGGCAATCCACCTCATTTCCCCCAGAGGCGCCATACCGCTTACCTTCCATCATGGCAGAATAGACAATCCTGTCCGCTCTTCCTCGATATCTCACATTCCATTTCCTGCGTTCCCCTCTTCCCCCTATCCCTCAGCTCGCGCCTGATACTATGATGGCCTGCAATCTCAATGCCCGCGCCGTCACGAGTCCACCCCATTGAGCTCCGCCCTTCATGGGTCGGGATCCCTCCTGACGCCTCTTGCCAAATAACTTCCTGTTCTTTTC
>JAWXCD010000050.1:0-16616 GCA_034440535.1 Verrucomicrobiota bacterium
GGCATATGTAAGCGCTTGGAATCATTCCTTTGCCCGATTGTTTGCGCTCATTCGATCAGCTTGTTGGAAGGAGCTGGACCTGATGGATTTATTGGAAAGTTGTGGGATAGCACGGGCACAAAGGCTGGCCGAATGAGGGGCAAAAAGTCTTAAATACAAAAATCAGGAACCCCATGCGTTTACACGCATTTCACGCTATTTACGAAAGAGGATTTATGGCTTATGGGACAGCTCTGAATTAAAAAGAAAAAAATGATAGAATGGATGCCGTGGGTTTTGTTTCATGTATTTGTGTTGGGAATGCTAGCGCTTGATTTGGGTGTGTTCCACCGCAAGGCCCATGTCATTCATTATAAGGAAGCTCTTGCCTGGAGTTGGGCATTTTGCATTGTTTCAGGTTTCTCCATTATGGGTTGGCGGTCGTGCTCTCTTTTGTCGGAACTAAAATGTTGATTTCGGAATTTTATAAATTTCCGATCATTGATTCACTCGGAGTTATCGCAACAATGGTTCTTGTCTCTGTGATTCTTTCGGTTTTAATTCCTGAGAAAAACTCAAAAAAATAAAGTTTCATCGGGTGCAACAAATTCAAAAATTCAGATCTACAAACAAAAGGCGCAGCAAAAATAATGATCGATAATTTATTAAATCCGGCCGTTTTGTTTTTTGTGCTCGGACTCGTTGCTGGAATTTTGAAGTCGGACCTCAAGGTTCCACAGGCGTTGTATGAGAGTTTGAGTCTTTATTTGTTGATTGTGATCGGAATGAAAGGCGGAGTTGAGCTTTCAAAAACAAGTATTCAGTCAATAGGGCTGCCGGTGATGGGTGCGCTTGCCCTAGGTATTGTGATTCCGTTGGTTGCTTACGCCATTCTAAAATACGTCGGAAAATTTTCAGTTCCTGATGCAGCGGCAATTGCGGCTCATTATGGGTCTGTGAGCGCTGTAACCTACGCCGTTTGTTTGTCATTCTTGCAAAAAATGAATGTGCCTTTTGAGGGATTCTCAGCTGTTTTGCTCGTGACGATGGAGGTTCCGGCAATTGTTGTGGCGATTATGATTGCGCGTCTTTATCGTTCAAAAACACAGGCTTTACCGTGGGGCAAGTTTTTTCACGAGGTCTTCCTGAGCAAAAGCATAGTTCTGCTTGTCGGAGGATTGATTATCGGTGTGGTGGTCGGAGATGCGGGGATGGAGCCAGTTAAGAATGTTTTTTTTGATCCTTTTAAGGGATTGCTTGCTTTCTTTTTGCTTGAAATGGGGCTTGTTGCCTCTTCACGCATTAAGGATTTAAAAAAGGTGGGGGTTTTCCTAGTTTTATTTGGCATCGGAATGCCGCTCATTTCAGCACTCATTGGATGCTGGATTGGAAAATTTACAGGATTATCTGTGGGTGGCACAACCATTTTAGCAACGTTGGCCGCAAGCGCATCTTATATTGCTGCTCCGGCTGCTGTGCGAATTGCGATTCCGGAAGCTAATCCGAGTTATTATTTGACAGCGTCATTGGCAATTACATTTCCATTTAACCTTACAATTGGCTTGCCGCTATATTATAAATGGGCGCAGTGGATTGTCGGAAAAGCAGGAGGTTAATTTATGTGGAATAAAAAATTAGTCACTATTGTTACGGAAAAAGCAATCGAAAGTAACCTCGAGGATTCATTCAAGGATTGGGGTATTAAAGGTTACACGATTACAGACGCTCGAGGAAAAGGAAACCGCGGTGTGCGTAGCGCCGTTTGGGATCAAGCAGCGAATATAAGGATTGAAGTTGTTACTGATGGCAAGATGGCAGAACTACTTTGCGAACGATTAAAAGCGGAGTATTACGACAATTATGCCATGATTCTATTCACCGTCGACGTGCAAACGCTCCGTGATGATAAGTTTTAAAAACCAAGAAGTGTTTCCTTCACCTGACTATCAAATCGGTACCCACACAAAATCCTCTTGAAACATCAATGATCGGAATAGGATTGCTCTAGGGCGCAACTTCACACACTTGACCACCACACTTAATTTTTGGGCGCTGATTTAAAGGGGATTTTCCTCGTCGGTAAGCGGAGCGCAGGTGACGTTGAAAAAATCGAAGTCTGGGCGGGAAAAACAGTTTGTCCGCACCTTTCGAGGACGATCGTCTTCATGCGGAATGATCCCACTTTTCTTTGAAGATGACACTGGAGAGTGGTGCACGTTTTTTCCAGCCCACATCTTCCAGCAAGGGAGTGTCCCTGAATTCCGCCGGATAACCCACACAGAGATAAGCAACAAGCGTGACGTGTTCGGGGAGTTCCAAAATTCGTGAGACTTTTGCGGCATTCAGGATGCTGACCCAGCCAACGCCAATCCCCTCGGCTCTCGCAGCAAGCCAAAGATTTTCCACGGCGAGGCAAGTGCTGTAGAGATCCGTCTCCGGCATGGCTGTTCGCCCAAGAACAAACGGGGCGTCACGTTTGTGGTCACAGGGTGATGGCGATGTTCATGGCGCTCTCCATGATCCCTTCCAGTTTGAGGGACTGATAAAGTGTTTTACGGTCAGTATCGGGCACCATTCCAGCATGTTTTTCGTTCGTGATGGTGAAGGACTGCTTGATCGTCTGACGAGTGGCCTTGGATTCAATGATGATGAAATTCCAAGGCTGCATGAATCCCACCGAGGGAGCATGATGAGCGGCTTCGAGAATGCGTTGGAGGATATCTTCCGGGATTGGTTTTGAAATAAACGAGCGGATGTCGCGACGCGCCTTGATCAGGCGATAAAGGGTATCACAATCCGACCGATTGAAAGTTGTGGAAGCTGGAGACGTTGGATCGGGTGGTTGTGACATAGAAGGGCGTTCAGTTAAGACTCGAATGAATTCATACAAACAGCAGGAAGCAGGGAGCTGGTGTCATTTAGGATTTGGGGCGGATTTTTCCTCGTCGGTAAGCGGGGTGCGCGTGACGTTGTAAAAATCGAAGTCTGGGCGGGAAACGAATGCCTGAAGCCCGATCTTTTCGTAGAGCGTTATTTCGCTTTGGTAGACGGGGTACATCTGAAGCAGATGTATTTTGTGGTTGGCCAGTTGGAAAACGGAGTCCTGGGGTTGTAAAATGGAAGTACCGTAAACGAGGAGTCCGTTCATCGTGGAGTCAGGGGCTATTGGGCCGTCCATGGTGAAAATGTCGCCGGGGGCGAATGCCTTTTGACCTCTGAACTCGGCAGCAAAATACGCGATAGCAAATGGCCACGAAGTGTTTTGCGAATTAACAGAGATGACCAGCTCTGGTTTTCCATTGGTCCATTCTGGATGGTTCGTAAGTGATAACCCATAGGTAATCCCAGTTATCATCCCTTTTTCAGGGACGTCCTGGTAAATAAAGACAAAAACCGGACGCCCGCCATCGGGGGAATTATGCTGCAGCACTTCGTGAAAGGTCCCGAAAGTTTCGAGTAGATATTTCAGGAAATGTTCGTGATCTAAAGGAACGGGTGTGAGCATACAGGTTCATGTGTACCACGCTCACGAAAAGGATGGAAGTGCTCCTTCACAAATGTCATTTAACTCTTAGCAATATCAAAAATCCAAATTTTCAAAAATGCGCATAATAGCGAGTTCCAAGCAACTGAGCTCACGGATTTCGACTGAGGGATTATTTTTTGCGCAATGAAAATTTAGCATCCTTTAGAACGAGTTCGGTGTTGCTGTTGCCATCTCCCCAAGGTGAATTTTGAACTTTAAATCTTATTTTTTTGGATCCTTTCGGGATGTCAATGGCAATGGTATCAAGTTCTTCACCGCTTCCATGCTCTAGGGAAGTCCGGGTTTTTGAATTCTTATAAACTTCCTTTTCATCAATAAGGACATAAACGTCAAACTGTTGGTTTGCGTTTCCCCACCACTGAAACCCCCGTGCGTCATCTGTGATGCACAAAGAGGCATTAAACCGACTCATGTTCGCCGGTATGGCGTATTCGACCCAGTGATAGAAGTCCATGCGACGCGCCAATAATCCGACGCCGGTGACGAACTCGCCCCCTACGGCGAAACAATCAAGCATATCAGTGACATAGACTTTTCCTTCTGGAAGGGTGTACCCCTTTTGGATTTCTTTGACGATTTTTGGTCCCTTCCAATGCCCTCCCATATTTCCTGCGGAACCCCAATCAACCACACTGGGTCCCGAGTTTGGATACATGTCATTGGGTATTGTGCCCCATTCGCTATCGGAAATTTCAAGGTCCAGCAACCTGACTTCGTCGGCACCGTTCAAGGAGAAGGGCAGCGCAAGAGCTAAAAGAAAAAGTCCGTAAAAAAAAGTTCTATTTTTCATATTCGTTATCCTTTAGACGCTAAAAAAACAGGGTTATTTGTTTTTTAAGATTAATTTTTAAGACGTCCCGTTTGAGATGTTTTGGGGCACGCTCACAAGAATTCAGAGTGATGAATTTTTTTCAGCTACGCAAGTTTAAACCCCATTGAAGCCATAATTCATGAGTGTTCCCTATTTTTGTAGTTGCTTAGAAAAGATTTATAGCCAATCTTGAGCGCATGCAGTTTCTTGCAGTGCATTTGCACTCTTCCTTCGGTACTCTCCCTTTTCCATCAGCTTTATGAAATTTATGTCATTTAAATACCATCATTCCACTGTTTTTGTTATGCCAGCGATCATTCTCCTTTTCTTATCTTTTTGGTTTACAGATTTGGCACAGGCGCTTCCTACACAATCAAATAACGATGCACTTACTGCCGTTCCAGCTCCGGCCAAAATGACGATCGATGGTAAATCCGATGACTGGGATTTGTCGGGGCAAATGTTTGTGTATCCTGCCCGTGTTAAAAGGGAGAAAACCTCGGTCAAAGTTTACGCCATGTGGGATAAAGATTTCCTTTATTTTTTCCTCTCATGGAAAGACTCTAGCCCGCTCATTAACCGCGTTGACGCCGACACGGCTCCCGATTCAGGTTGGATGGGTGACAGCTTTCAAATGCGCTTTATTACGGACCAAACGCTGCACATGACAGCGTATTATTCAACCAAGAGCGATAAGTCTGTTGTTCACCTGATGGATGCATCGCTTAATCCTATTGGTCCAGCAGCTCTGCTTTATAAGGCGACGGGTAAAAAGATTTCTGATGCGGCAGGAGTTGAGCAGGTCATTGTCGAAGACGCAGACAAACAGGGGTACACCCAGGAAATTAAAATTCCCTGGAAAATGCTATATAAAGACCCTTCTAAAATTAAGGGTGGAACCGAGTTCCGTTTCACGGGGGAATATTTCTGGGGCGGTCCTTCAGGTACAAACTGGCCAGCTGTCAATTACGCTGATCCTATTAATCCTGAACAACCTCAGCGCGTTGTGCTTTATCAAAACCCAAACTCTTGGGGAAAGTTAATTTTAAGTGAAAAAGGTAATCTTGCGCAAAAAGCACTTGAAGTCACCGATGAACGTGTGCAGGGCTTGATCCCTATCCGGATGAAGGTTCCCTCCGATGCTAAGAAAATAAGTGTGGTCATTGAAGATTCTAAAAACGTGCGAACAAGGAACCTTCTGGCTCATGCAAATGTTGCAGATTATTTGGTGCCTGGAAAAAATGATGAAATCGAAGTCATGTGGGATGGTAGGGGCGATGGTGTGTGGAATAAGGACATGAGCATCTTCTTGGGCGAAGTAGTTCCTTCGGGGAAATATACAGCGAGGACGATCGCTCACGGCGGGTTGGGGGTTCTTTATAATGGTTCCTTTTACAATCCGGGCCTACCACCTTGGGATGCCATTGATGATGCTGACGGCCGATCAAAAATGTATGGTGGATGGGGGTTTGATCATGCGAACCCAGTGTCTGTCGGGGTAATGCCGGCTTCCTATAAAGGGAACGCCGTGACATTCTTGGGTTGGCCTCACGGGGAATGTGGGGTTGGGTTTATTGCATTAAACCGCGAACACCAAAAAGTGTGGAGTTTCATTCGACGCGGAAATGGAGCTGCTTTCATTGCAACGACTCCTAAGTACGTCTATTTCGTGCTTGGTGAGTTTTTAATCGCCCGGATTAACCCTGATAAATTGGGCAGTCAAGATCCCAAGGATCCGGAACTGGTCCCATTTACAAACGGCAAATTAGAGATCGAAGTGGGCGCAAAGGCGGCTCATGTGAATGGAATGACTTTGTCAGAGGGTAAAATTGTTGTGTCGACCGATAAAGGTAAAGTTTACGGGTTCGACATGGAGAAAGGTGATTTGGTTTTCGAGATGGAAAACATGGGGCTTTCTCGACTGGCGGCGGACGGCAGAGGTTACATTTACGGGGTCACCAAAGAAAATGGGTTAGCTCGGTTCAAACCATCAGGAGCAGTTGAACAAGTTAAGATTCCAAGCAAAGTGGCGGCAGTCACCTTTGATTCCAAAGGGAAGATGTATGTTTCTGACATGACCGACAAGGTTATTTATGTTTTCGATTCCGGTGATTCCACAGATAAACCGTCACAAACAATTGGGGTTAAAGGGGGGCACATTGCTGGGCCATGGAATCCTCAAAGAATGGAGGAAGCTTCATCAATGAGTGTTCAGGAAACAGCTGACGGGAAAACAAGTGTTTGGACCGTTGAAAACAACTTTAGCCCACGCCGAATCAGTCTATGGGGGACAGACGGTAAATTGATCCGAGATTTTATCGGAAACACAAGGTATCAGGCGAGCGGTGGGTTCATGAGTGATAACGCGCCTGACATTGGAATTGTTGATAAGGTGATGTACAAGGTGGATTATAAAAATCAGACTTACGCACCCATTGAAGTGCTTCGTGGAAAAGCCACCCCTGATGATCAAAAGAATCCTTTCCAAATGGGCGAGGTGATCGGGATGCAAAGCTTGAACTTTGCGAATGGATTCTTTTTTAAATCCAAGGCTTCGGGTAAAGAAGTTGAGTATATCACCGAAAATCACACGATTTTTATGAAGCGTAACGGTAAGTGGCAATGTGTTGCCGCTTTAGGTGGGCCAGCTCTGATTGATCCACTTAAGTTGCCTACAAAAGCCCCGACCCCCACAAGTGTCTTTTCATGGAGCGACGTTAATATGGACGGCGCGGTCACCCAAGACGAGTTTGTGTGGCACGATTTCGGACAAGCTGGAATGCTTAATGGGGGATGGGGCGTTAAACCTGATACTCAAGCGTTGGCTTTTTATGAATCAGGGCTACAGTTTAAACCGGTCAAATTTACAACCGATGGAGCGCCTCTTTTTGACGTCTCGAAGGCAGTCAAACTTCCAGGTGAAGCTGGCAATGCTAAGGGGGTCATGTTTAAAACAAAATTTGGGTATACAGGCAACAGGCCTAGTCCTTTTGATCCCAAAGGCAACTCGCACGGTGTGATTTTCGGTTTAAATGAGCTTGTTGGGTTCGATGAAAAGGGCGCACTCCGCTGGGCTTATCCGAATTTCTGGTGCGCGGTTCATGGGGGAATGACAGCGCCCATGGCTATTCCAGGGGTTATTATGGGATCACTGAAGACGACGGGAATTACACATTACGGTAAGTCTTCGGTTATTTCAGTGAGGGGTAATCACGGTCAGGAATTTTTAATACGGGACGACGGTATTTATTTAGGTGAGCTCTTTACCGATTGTCGGATGGATCCAGATGGGATGCCCCCTGTGCGCGATTTAAAACAGGTCATTGGTATGCCGATTAACTCGACGAGTTTGGGGCAGGAATGTTTCAATGGATGGTTCTCGCGCCAAGACGATGGCAAGACGCGAATGACTTATGGTTACACGGACGTGCGTATCGCCGAAGTGACAGGATTAGAAAATATTAAAGACCTACCTGCGGTGAGTATCGATGTGTCAGATAAATTAGTCGCTGATTCTAAATCTTTTAAACATAAGATTGCTGGGGGTGATGCAAAGGTGGATTACGATATTGCTAGTGGCGGTCCAATTGCTGCCGATCCAAAGATATTCGACTCTGCTGAGGCATTGAAAGTCTTCAAGGGGAAGGAAGAAGTCGGGCAAGCTGTACTTCGGTATGATGATAAGAATCTCTACGTCGCTTGGCGCGTATTGGACTCCACTCCCTTTAAAAACGGAGGCGCCAAAGCCGAAACGAGTTTTTCGACTGGGGATAGCGTCAACTTGTTCATTGCTCCTGACAAAGCGTATGCAGCGGGCGCCATCGACGGTACCCGTGTTCTCATGGCGACGCTCGGAGGAAAGCCGACCACGGTCGTTTATAAGCCCACTGGATCCGGCAAACCTTACGTCTTCGAGTCGCCGGTTCGTAAGTCGCCGTTTCAATACGTCGCGATTGAACCAACGGTCACGTTCACGGTTGCAAATGGAACTGGGGACTACATGGTCACCGCTGTCATTCCATGGTCTGTACTTGAAATACAACCTAGCAAAGGGCTGAAGCTCAAAGGAGACATCGGAATGCTCTTCGGTAATGCGGACGGCGTCACCATTGGCCAACGTGTTCAATGGGTCGATAAGGAAACTAACACCGTCAAAGATGAACCCACCGAAGCGGAGTTTTTCCCCGCCAAATGGGGAACTTTCAACTTAAAATAATAAGGTATTAAGCGCGGTGATAAGGGTTGAGGTTTTTTGGTTATATTGCCTACAAGGGCTCAGCATTCGCGCGATCCAACCGCTGGATGGCCTTTTCCAAGCATACGTCCAGCTTCGAGCCCAAGCCCTTAGCGGAGGAGATTTTTTCCGAATGACCAGCTTCCATTTCTTCGATACCGAATCTGGATTTCGCGACGTAACTGCTCCAAGCGCAGCTGCTGCTCATCTTCCTGCCGGCGCCATCGCAGCTAAGGCAGAGCGACGGACCTCGCTGGCATTGTTGAAGTGGCCCAGCGACACCTACTTCTTCACGAAGGCATCCAAAGTGGCGGTCAGATTCACATTTTGAGTCGGCATAAAATTCTCCTTGGGACATAAATCGTCGAATTGGCAATCTTTGTCAATATGGAGCGTGCGCTTTCACTCCAAGTATTCGCATCACCATTTTCGAAAAAATCACAGAGGGATTTCGTCACATAGCCCAGGGTTGCTCGTTCGCGAGAAACCCTGGGTAAGAAAGGCTCACACTCAACTCCAAAGGGGGGTTGCGCCAAGGTGGAATCCGCTTGGGATTCGTCGCGAGAGAGCATGAGACACAGGAGGAGTCTTGCATTTTGGTGGGGTTCGCTTAGTCAAAAGGGGCAGAATGTCTGAATCACTGTTACAAGTAAGGCCTAGTATCGTTCCACCTTTAGACGAAACATTTGAGCCGTGTGTTTTAGGGGCGCAGAACTACATAAAGAATGCACGGGCATCGGCGAACCATGAACCGCTCATCATAGGATTGGAACGCGGGCAAGGGTTTGTATCGCGATACGAGACAGTCGTGTTCTCCCAGGGATCTCCTTACGATGCGGACACGCTGCGATACGCGGAGCGGTTGGTTAAATTCCTCTTGTGGGCGCGGGGCGGGGGAAAGGTTTTTATCGGCGGCCCTTCGTTTATAAGTGCGCACATCGAAAAACTATATACAGGCGGCAAAACGCGCGCGTTTGATGCTCAGTTCATGGGGCAAGTTTTTGAGCGCACGTTCACAGTCGTGAACTGTCGACCTTCTGAAGTTCCCCCAAATTGCGAAAACGCCGAAGCTATCGGGGGGAATCTGGACGGATGTCGCATAGGGTTCGATCTCGGGGCGAGTGATTATAAAGTATCCGCCGTCATTGACGGTCAGGCCGTATACACTGACGAATTTCCATGGAACCCAAAAATTGAAGCCGATCCGGAGTATCATTATAATCATCTGACCCAAGGCCTCAAACAAGCGGCGTCCCGTATGCCTCGGGTAGATGCAATAGGGGGCAGTTCGGCGGGCATAATTATCAAGAGCCGAGTGCGAGCCGCTTCCTTGTTTCGAGCCGTGCCGCAGGATAAGTTTTCAAACGCGGTCGCAGGCATATTTGAGCGCGTGGCCCGGGACTGGAACGTGCCCGTGGTTGTCGTCAATGACGGGGACGTGACAGCCTTAGCTGGAGCCCTCAGCTTGAAACAACACTCCATGCTCGGAATAGCCATGGGATCGAGTCTGGCTGCAGGATTTTTGGATGTGAACGGATTGATCACCGGATGGCTCAACGAACTTGCATTTGCACCGGTCGACAATAATCAGGGCGCTCCCGAGGATGAGTGGTCTGGGGACATAGGATGCGGCGTTCAATATTTTTCGCAGCAGAGCGTGGGACGGCTTGCCCAAAAGGCAGGGTTACATTTCGATCCAACCATGGGATTGCCCGAAGTGCTCAAAGAAGTTCAAGCGTTGATGAGCAGCGGGGATGCACGGGCGCTTCAGATTTATCAGACCATTGGAGTGTACCTTGGGTATACCATTGCGTGGTGGAGTGAGTTTTATGATTTTCGTAATATCTTGATTTTGGGTAGGGTCACAACAGGGAAAGGCGGGGAAGTCATCATTGAAGAGGCGCGGCGAGTCTTAAGTACGATCTTTCCTGAAACCTACCAACGGGTTAACCTGTGCGTACCTGACGAAAAAAGTCGGCGCGTAGGACAGGCAGTGGCAGCGGCAAGTTTACCCATTTTGGCCAAATAAATATTATGAATTTTTTTAAACCAACCGCCGATTTTTTTATACCAGACCATAAACCGATAGGCCCGGCCCTTGCACGGACCACGCATCTAGGAGTAGGAGCGCACCAGGACGATCTCGAGTTTATGGCGTTCCATGGGATTTTGAGTTGTTACCAACAGGAAAATAAATGGTTCTCCGGAGTAACAGTTGGAAACGGGAGTGGAAGCTCACGCACTGGTCCTTATGCAAAATATACCGATGAAGAAATGATGCGGCTCAGGCGGGAAGAACAAAAGAAAGCGGCGATAATCGGTGATTACTCGGCCATGGTTCAACTCGATTATGGTAGTGCCGAAATTAAACGACCTCACAATCCCAACTTGATCCAGGATTTTGTAAGTTTAATTAAAGCGATGCGACCTGACTTTGTGTACACACACAACCTTGCTGACAAACATCCGACCCACGTCGCTTTAACCGTAGCCTTGATTACTGCGCTCAGGCAGATTCCGGTTGAACTACGACCGAAAAAGATTTTTGGCTGCGAAGGTTGGCGGAACTTGGACTGGATGCCTGATAAGAAAAAAATCCTCAATGACGTTACGGGCCGCGATCATCTTCTCAACGCGTTGATGGGCGTATACGATTCCCAAATTGCCGGTGGCAAAAGGTATGATCGCGCAACCGAAGGCCGGAAACGTGCCAATGCTACTTATTATCAGAGTCACCATTCTGATCAGGCGGACTTAGTTGAATATGCCATGGATCTGACCCCGTTGATTAATGACCCCGACCTCGATATGGTTAAGTACACTACCGAGTTCATTCGCCAATTTGAGAACGAAGTCCGGGATGAAATTCAAAAGTACATTTGATGAGGCATTATGCTGGCGCACACTAAAAATTTAAATCGAAAGTAAAACCAAAATGGAAGTCATCATAAAACAGGATGCAGAAGCGGCATCGCTCCTCGGGGCGAAACTGGTGGCTTCAGTGATTCGAAAAAACCCCTCGTCTGTTCTGGGCTTAGCTACTGGAAGTACGCCGCTTAAACTTTATAAGAACCTGATAGAATTCCATAAAAAAGAGGGCTTGGATTTCAGCTCGTGTACCACCTTCAACTTGGACGAGTACGTAGGGCTCTCGCCGGATCATCCTTCGTCTTACCACTACTTCATGAACGAAAACTTGTTTCGGCATATCAATGTGCCCCAGAAGCAAGTCCATATCCCGGACGGGCAGACTCAGGATGTGCCTCTGCATTGTCTCGAGTATGAGACAAAAATGCGCCAAGCAGGGGGGGTTGATTTACAAATTTTGGGTATTGGAACAGATGGGCATATCGGGTTTAACGAACCTTCGTCGTCATTAAGCTCGCGCACGCGCATTAAAACTTTGACGGAAAAAACGCTCACGGATAACGCGTCGTTCTTTAAATCCGGCGAAACAATGCCGCATCATGTTCTGACCATGGGTATTGGGACAATCATGGAAGCTAAGTCATGTTTGTTATTGGCATTTGGCGAAAAGAAAGCCGATATCGTGGCGCAAATGGTGGAAGGGCCAATCACATCGATGGTTCCCGCATCGGCGTTGCAATGGCACCGGTCGGCGACTGTCATTGTCGATGAGGCCGCCTCCACTAAGCTTAAGCGGCTTGAATATTACAGATGGGTTTATCAAAGTAAGCCTGAATGGCAACGATTCGAGTGAGAACCGCTGTGGCGTGATAAGGGTGAATGACCCTGTGCTTCATAACGGGGAAAACATACGCGTGGCATGATACTTGACGCATTTGTTAGTTCCGATTAAGTTTTTACACTAATTTGTCGAACATGGGTGTTGTGAGGGGGCCATTACAGGGTTTACCTTGTGCACCGTTCAAGGAAGAGTCATTTGTGGATAAGCCAGTCGATATAATACAGGTAGCCATCGAAGGCAAAAAAGTTTTCGTGCGGATTAATGGAAAGGGGTCTTTCCAGAATAGCCCATCTTTTAGGCAGTTTTATACGGCCATGCTTGAAGAGGGCAAAGGCGAGTTTTTTATCGATTTGCAAGATTGCCCTTCGATGGACAGTACATTTCTTGGAACATTGGCTGGGTTACATTTTAAACTTCAAAAGGGAAACCAAGGTAAAATTCATATCCTGAACGTGAATGAGCGAAATATGGAAGTCATGAAAAATTTGGGAATCAACAGGCTTTTTTCTATGGATGTAAACCCCATTGATTGGGAACAACACAAAACGAGTTCCGTAAAGATTGAAAAGGCGACATCAATTGAAGCCACAAAAAATTCGATCGAAGCCCACGAAAACTTGGTGACAGTGAACCAAGACAATTCTCCTAAGTTCAAGGATGTTTTAGCCTATTTGAAAGAGGACTTGTCCCGTAAGACTGGACAATAAAAGTTATGCTTTGGCAGGTTCTTGCCTTTCTTTTTCTTGTTATATTGGTCTTCGTTGCTCTGCACCTTCAGAAAGTAAAACTGGAGGTCAAGGCATTGAGCCAATCGCGTAACAACTTAATCAAAGAACGAAAAGTGATCCTTGAGTTTTTGCACGATCTGGGTGAGGCGTGTACAGACTCCATTGACACGAACGAACTCCTTAAAAGTATTGTGCATTGTTCGATCCGCGCGACGAATGCCAAGAGTAGTGCCATTTTTCTCCTGAACAAGGAAACCGAAAAACTCGTCGCTGAATTTGTCGAAGGCGCGTTTCCTCCGCCTTATCTCCCCCCGGCTTTTGTCATGCCTAAAATGGTCAGCAACGCTCGGCATTTCGAGCAGATTGTAAAAAGCTTACCTATTCCATTAGGAGTAAGTGTAATTGGGGAAGTGGCCCAAAAAGGCGATTCAGTCTTGATCACTGACGGGATCAACGATTCGCGGATACCGCATTTTCCGACGGGGGTTCTCACTGAGGCCCTTAACATTGAGACGATGATGGCCGTGCCTCTGAAGTATCGTGATGAGGTGCTAGGGGTTATGGCAGTCGTGAATAAAAAAGCAGAGAGCGCGTTTACCCGTAATGATTTAACACTCTTTAGCGCCATGGCAGATCAGGCCGCCTATGCACTGCACAACGCGACGATGTATCAGTTTCTTGCCGAAAAGAAACGGTACGACCATGAGTTGCAAATTGCGCGCGATATTCAAACGATTCTACTGCCTGAAAAAGCTCCTCACTCAGAGGTCTTTGATATTCATGGGATTAATTTACCAGCGCTTGCTGTGGGTGGTGACTACTTTGATTTCATTCAGATCAACGAATCGGGGACCAAATGGGGGATAGCCATCGCTGACGTGTCTGGCAAAGGCGTGCCAGGAGCAATGATCATGGCCATGTGCAGGAGTGTCCTGAGAAGTTACGCCAAGGGATGTGATTCCGCGTCCAAAGTCCTGCGTGAGGTCAACCGCCATTTGTTTCCTGACATCAAGGAAGACATGTTTATCAGTATGGAATATGTGATATTTGATTCTGAGACACGTCAGGTATCGTATGCGCGGGCGGGTCACGAACCTCCTCTCTTTTATTGCGCATCGACCCAAAAAGTTGGGATGCTGGACAGTTTTGGGATGGCGCTGGGCATTGACAGTGGTGAGGTGTTTGATACGGTGATTGAAGACAAGATCCTTCAGCTGCAGCCTGGCGATTGTTTGGTACTGTATACCGACGGCGTCACTGAGGCTCAAAACGTGCAGAACGAGGAGTTTGGACGTGATGCATTGGTGGAAGCATTAAAGACAGCTGCCTCACAAGGCTCCGCCCGCCAGATTGTCGAAAACGTGACCGAACGTCTTGATCGGTTTGTGGGAAACCGTCAGCGGTATGACGACATTACGTTGATTGCGCTGAAGATGAAATGAAACGGCCTGATTTGCTTGCCGTTTTCGACAGATTAAAACAGAAATTAGACCCTTGGATATTTATGACAGACGCTGATGTAAAAAAGACAACGATTGAAAATGATGCCGAGAACATTCCTGAGGATGCACAAAACGATTCTCCCGTGTCGACAGAGCCAGTTACGCTGACCTCTGAAGAGTTTAAAGCTCTAAAAACCAAAGCCGATGAAGCAGGGGTGAACTACGACAAATTGTTGCGTGCTCATGCTGAGATGGACAACCTTCGGAAACGGATGCAAAAGGAGAAACTCGATGGCATCGCTTTCGCCAACGAAGGACTGATGGAAGCTTTCCTACCGGTCGTTGATAATCTTGAGCTTGCGGCCGCCTCCCTCGATCAGACTGATAACGTCAAAGCGATCAAGGACGGGATTAAAATGGTGTTTGCCCAGTTGAAACAGGTCTTAAAAGACAACGGACTAGAAGAGGTAAACGCCGTGGGGAAACCATTTGATTACAATATGCACGAAGCTATTTCTGAAGTGGAATCCGAAGAACATCCGGAAGGCACAGTTGTTCAACAAACACGTAAGGGCTACAAACTGAAAACACGCTTGATCCGTCCTGCAAATGTCACTGTGGCAAAAAAGAAGGGCTCAACGAAGTAACGGTGCCTATGGCTGATAAACGTGATTATTACGAGGTTTTGGAAGTTTCCAAATCGATTACTCAAGAAGAACTTAAGAAGGCTTACCGCAAGATGGCTGTGAAGTTTCATCCTGATAAAAATCAGGGTGATAAAACAGCGGAATCCAAATTTAAGGAAGTTGGAGAAGCCTACGAGATTCTGAGTGACGAACAAAAACGCGCAGCCTACGACCGGTACGGTCATGCGGCTTTTGCTCAAGGTGCCGGAGCGGGTCGCGGCGGGGCAGGCGGTGGATTTCAAGCTCATGATCCATTTGATGTATTCAGCCAAGTGTTTGGCTCGGACATTTTTGGGGATATTTTTGGTGGAGGCGGCGGGGGCGGTCGTTCCAGGGGTGGAGCTCAGCGGGGGTCAGACCTCAGGTACGATATGCAAATTAGCTTCGAGGAAGCTGCTTTCGGCACTGAAAAAGAAATTCAGGTCACTAAACTTGATGCCTGTTCGACTTGCTCGGGGAGCGGAAGCGAATCCGGATCGGGTCTTAAATCTTGTGGGTCGTGTCATGGTCGAGGTCAGGTTACTGTTTCTAAAGGATTTTTTACGATTAGTCAGACCTGCCCTACATGCCAGGGAATGGGGCAAATGGTGGAGAAACCATGCAAAAAATGTCATGGTGCAGGGCGGGCGGAAGCAAGTAGCACCATTAAACTCAAGGTCCCAGCAGGAATTGAGGATGGCATGCGGTTACGTTCTCGCGGGAATGGTGAAGCCGGAATTCGGGGTGGGGAAAGTGGTGACCTGCATGTTGTTGTTCATATTAAGGAACATGAATTTCTTGTCCGTGACGGCGACGACGTGCACTGTGAAGTGCCGATACCCTTTACTATTGCGGCCTTGGGCGGCGATGTGGAGGTTCCTACCCTTGACGGTCATGCCAGCTTAAAGGTTCCAACAGGAACTCAGGGAGGCAAAATGTTCCGACTTAAAGGAAAAGGCATAAAAAACGTGCAAGGACATGGGCAAGGGGATGAAATCGTGCGTGTCATTGTTGAGATACCAACAAAACTCAATGCTAAACAAAAAGAGTTGTTAGAAGAGTTTGCAAAAATTTCCGGCCAAGATAGTTACCCCTCGAACAAGAGCTTTTTTGAGAGGGCAAAGACCTTTTTCAAACGGTAAGACGAGTCGGATACGCTCGACACGCAAACACAACGTGTCACTCGGGAACTCCGCAGTTTTTGCGATAGTTCACTAGTGTAGGCCGTCATAAATCTAGTAACTTATATGGAACCAGTTAAAAAGTTTGACGGTCTACATTTGGGGTAGCTCGGCAACTCTGAGATTGGGGTGGAATCCCTCTGGTATTCGTCTTGAGAACTCGAGGGCATCTTATTCATTTAAATTGAGACGCAACCCCTTTGGGGTTGAGCGGTTTTACGGCATATACCCAGGGTAGCTTTGCAACCCTGGGCTATGTGACGGAATCCCTTTGGGATTCGTTCGCGAGGGTTCGCGAACAACCCACACATTTATTATGA
>JAWXCD010000051.1:0-11753 GCA_034440535.1 Verrucomicrobiota bacterium
ATAATAAATGGGTGGGTTGTTCGCGAACCCTCGCGAACGAATCCCAAAGGGATTCCGTCACATAGCCCAGGGTTGCAAAGCTACCCTGGGTATTTGCGGAGAAACCGCTCAACCCCAAAGGGGTTGCGTCTCAATTTGAATGAATAAGATGCCCGCGAATTCTTGAGACGAATACCAGAGGGATTCCACCCCAATCTTAGAGTTACCGAGCTACCCCAAATGTAGACCGTCAAACTTTTTAACTGGTTCCATATAAGTTACTCAATTTATGACGACCTACACTAGCTAATATTCCCCCAAGAACGCCAACATTCGTTCATTGAAAACCTTGGATTTTCCTACGGTAATGCCTGGGGGAAATTCCGTGATGCTCAGACATGACGGCGTAGAAACGACTGAGCGATCCGAAGCCGGCATCCATCGCGATATCGATGATCTTACGATCGGTACTCGCGAGGAGGCGTTGAGCATGGGATAAACGGTGTCTTATAATACAGTCGTTAATGCTCACTCCCAAAACCTTAGAAAAAAGGTTCATGGCGTAGTTTGGGTGTAATTGCACGGAGTCAGCCACTTGCTGAACGTGAATTGGTTGAGTGTAATTTTCGGCAATAAAACGGGCCATTTGATCCACATGCCCCGTGTGGAGTGAGGTTCTTTCAGAGCGAATTTTTGCTGAACCTGGTTGGGAGACAGACAGCCGGATTAATCGACCATGAATTTCGTGAAGACACGCTTCAATTTGATTGGAGCTCGGGGTATTAGATTTTTGCAGGTCGGTAACCCACTGGTCAATCATAAGCCTGTCGCGTTGACCTTGGGCGCCGTCGGGTTCAATAAGGAGATACCCCTCCATAATTTGATGCACAAAATCCTGAGGCAGTTTCCATGATAAGAATAGAGAAAGAGGGAGGGTCACCCAATACGTAGTAGTCTTAGGCTTAAGGGAAGTAAGTTTGTGAGGAATAGCCGCCCAGAAAATGGCTAGACGCCCCGCGGGTACGGTGACCCTGCGCCCCGCGTGAAGGTAAGTAATCGATCCCTCGACGGCAAAGTTAAGCTCAACTTCATCATGGCGATGGAAGCAATCCATAACATGCGCATAACCCTTGTGAGCCATCAGGCCGAGAGACGAAAGCTTTTGCTCCGCTTTGTCTAAACCTCTTGTTTTGGCGTTATTCACCTTGACCCTTTTCAAAAACGCATCCTTTCGTATAATGAAAAAATATGTACGAACATAAAGGGTATGTGGGTGTTTTTGAAGAGGACTTTTCTCGCCGCCACGTCATGGGCTTTGTAACGATGTGGTTGCAGCAGTTCTCGCGGATCGAGCAAATGGTACCGCGCACGAACGATGTGGCAACGCTTTCGGTATCGAAAGTTGAAGAAATTATCTGGGGCGAACATTTGACCTTCCGCTTGTGTGAAGGCCCGGAATTTACTTGGGTTTACCTGTCAACAGGCCGGCGTGTGATAGAAACCACGAGTTTTGAAGGTGACGGAGAACAGGCCGCACTCTGTCTCCGGGTGTTTGAAGAACTTGAAGGAATTCTTGAAGTCATCGATGAGCGTAACGGTTCGCGTCTCGATGAACTTGAAGAAGAAGGGCTCCTTTAAGGCTGAGCTCTGGTGAGCCTTAGCTTTTATTTTCTTGTGGCATTTTGCTCTCAGGAGACTTTTTGCCTAATGCACCTAGCATGACAAAGCCGACGATGACCATTATAACGGATAAGAATTGACCGCGAGTCAGCCCCAGCCACAAGCTAGCATCCGGGACACGCACTGTTTCGATAGTGATGCGTATAATTCCATAAACAATGAGGAATAAGGCACTTAACCTTCCGTCGACAAAACTCCATGCTCTATGCCGGACGAACCATAGTACGAGAAATAAAACCAGCCCTTCGCCCAGCGCTTCATATAGTTGGGAAGGATGCCGGGGCTGCATATCTTCAAGCGGAAATATGACCGCCCAAGGGAGCTGGGTAGGTTTGCCAAAAAGTTCGCCATTGATAAAATTAGCGACCCGGCCAAAGAACAAACCAACAGGCACAACCACAGCTATATTATCGACTAAATGCCAATACGGGTATTTATGCTTGCGCCCGAACCACATCATGAAAAGGACTACCCCAATCATCCCGCCGTGACTCGCCATACCTCCCTCCCAAACTCGGAAAATGGAAAGGGGATCAGAAAAAAGCTTATCTTTATCCTGATAAAATAAGACGTAACCCAACCGACCCCCGACCAATATCCCAAAAAGGGCGGTCCCCATCACAAAATCGGGCAATTCTTTGGCTTGGATTTTGAAGATTTTTCGATCAATCAATACTTTTAGGAGAAGGTAAGCCCCGAGGAATCCAAGGAGGTAGGAGACGCCATACCAGCGGATAGCGAATTTTTCTGAAAATTTTATAATCTCGGGGTTGAGATTATGTACATAATAGGCGAGCATGTCGGCCTACCAAATAGCGGTTTTTAGGGGTAGAGAGCAATGGTTATTTAAAAAGGACATGGGAAGCTGAAAAAATTAACATACTGTCACAAGAAAAATCTTTACTGGAGGCCTCTACCCTCTATATATTGTGGTTCTCACCTTCCTACTACCCTAGGGATTGAGTCACGTAAACCAAATGTTAACCATCCGTTATCCTCTAAAACTGGCTCTCAACCGCCAAAAACCATCTGGTTTCACGTTCTACAACCGCTGTTAAACCACCTGTTTAAAAATCCATTATTACCTAAAGGAAAAATATGCCCCCTGTGACGACCGTTGACAGTCCAAAAGGATCGAAAAAAACAGGCGCAAACCGGCCGGTTGTAGCCGACGCCCAAAATAGCTCTGACGCGGGGAATAACACCTCAAACCCACACGTCGATCAACCCGGAACTGTGTTGGAATTGCGCACGGGTCAAAAACTTCTATTACCCGAACGTAAAAAGCAGGGTTCAGGCTTAAAAGTAACGCGTTATTATAGTACGGAAGCGTCGCATCCCTACCAAGAATGCACTTGGAAGAGAATTAATCTTGAAATCAAAGACTTTGAGTCTGGAAAAATACGATTCAAGCGGGACAACGTCGAAGCTCCGGGGCATTGGGATCATAATGCGGTCCTAATCACTTCAGACAAATATCTCTACGGCTCTAAGCCCGGGACCCCTGAGTTTGAGGACAGTTTGAAACATCCGTTTGACCGGATTTCCAACACCTACACCGTCTGGGGATGGCAGGAAGGTTACCTGTCGACCCTCGAGGATGCAGGGATTTTTAACGAAGAACTGAAAGCCATGCTCGTTAAACAGATCTGGGCACCTAACTCCCCGGTCTGGTTTAACATCGGCCACTTTGAACAATGGCGCTGGGGCCGTCCTGATCTCAGACACAACGCCGCCCGTGGTTCAAAAGCCTATTTTGCAGCAGAACAACCGACGGCCGACGGTAAGAAAAATATCGTCGCGGAAGAAACCAACACAATGGCGCATCCCCAATGTTCCGCCTGTTTCCTCCTCGAGGTCGATGACAACATGGAAGGTATCCTGAACCACCTAAAAACCGAAGGTCGCATTTTCGGATCAGGTTCGGGCGTGGGTATTAATGTCTCCAGTTTACGGAGTTCTTTCGAGCCCATCACCGGCAAAGGCCGTTCATCGGGTCCGATTTCCTTCGATAAAGGTTGGGACCGCATGGCGGGTGCCATTAAGTCCGGGGGCAAAACCCGCCGAGCCGCACGTATGGTTCTCCTTTTTGGGGATCATCCTGACGTTTTCCGATTCATCCGCACAAAAAACGAACAAGAAGACATAGCCAAAATTATTTTACGCGAACATAACGTCGGGGTGTCGCTTCGAAGAATCGCAGAAGCTAATCGGGAGAACGCCCCTGCGGCCGCTAAACTCGTTGATAAAATGCTCAGCGCAATGCCGATGGCCAATTCGACCGAGTACAGCAAACACATGGACGGCTTGTTGTATGGCGATACTTTAGCGCATCAGAACGCCAATCATTCTGTCTCCTTAAAAGGTGATTTTTGGAAGGCTTACCACGCAAACGAAGATTACCACACACGCTGGATCAGTAACCGCGAACATATCCACGAAACATTTCCGGCGGCTAAGTTACTGCGTGAAATGGCGGAAAGTGTTTGGGCAAATGGCGAGCCAGGCCAGCACAATAACGATTGGATTAATATCTGGAATCCGGTCAAGGAACATGGCGATATCACGACGAGTAACCCTTGTTCCGAGTACCTGCACCGCAACAACACTTCCTGTAACCTGGCTAGCTTTAACGTTTACAGGTTTATCGACATGGAAACGCGAAATTTTGATGCCAAAGGGCTCATGCACGCCACGCGATTGGCGATGATTTGCGCGGACTTAAATATTGAGTGCGGCGGGTTCCCCATTCCTGAAATAGCTGTGGGAACACGGATCTATCGTACAACTGGGCTTGGATTTGCCAACACAGGCGGGCTATTGATGGCCATGGGCATTCCCTACGAAAGCGACGAAGGCCGCTGGATTTGCTCGCAGCTCGCCAGTCTGCTCACGGCTACCTCATTCCAAGTCAGCGCCGAATTAGCGGCTGCATTGGAACCGTTTCCGGCTTTTGAAGAAACTCAGCGTAGTCTCCGCGAAGTCCTCAACCTCCATCGGGTCGTACAGGAACTTGCTACCGATCTTCCAGGAAAAACAAACGAAGCGATCGAATCGCGGATCGTCGATCTTTACAGTCGTTCCCAAGGATTGTTACCCACGGCTCAAGGGCTCACGGGCCTTGATGCGCTCAGGGCTTTCCGGCGCGTTTTCACCACCGCTGAAACGATGGATACCTCTCTCCTTGCCGGTTTTGCCAAGGTACGTGACTACGCTCAATCGACTTGGAAAAGTGTCTGCGCTCCGAACCTAAAATTCCGCAATAGCTTTACAACGGTTATGGCCCCGACCGGGACCATCTCAGCACCTTTGGGTTGTTACGATGAAGGCACAACCTCGATCGAACCCGATTACACGCTCGTCAAACACAAACAACTCTCGGGCGGCGGGAGTATCAAAATGTTTAATCGCCTCGCCCTCGAAGGATTACGCCAACTTGGCTACTCCGATTTTCAAGTGCGCGAAGCAGCGTTCGAATGCGCCGGTCTTGACGGAATGCTGGTCTCCTGTGCCAATGACGAAAACGAAGCGATCTCACACCTGGCTACCACACGCGTAGGTAAAGCGGGCCCCGTCCGCTCCGCACTCTTGAGCGTACTCGCGACGCATGAAACCTTAAATGGTAACGAAGCTCTCGGTGATGCCCACGCCTTCGAACTAGTCAAAAAACATGTGTGGCGTCTGCGCCAGAATCCTTACGACGCTAGCTTATCAGATGAGCAGAAACTGGTGGTTAACGGGAAGAGCCATCTGGAAGACCTGCCTTGGCTGGCTCCTGAACATCTTGCCACCTTTGATTGTTCCGCCACGAATGGCGACGGGCAGCGCGCTATCTCAGCTGAAGGCCATCTTCGAATGCTGGGAGCTATTCAACCCTTTATCTCCGGGGCGAGTTCTAAGACGTGTAACCTCCCCAGCCACGCTGTGGTTGAGGAGATTGAACGGAGCTTTGTGCTGTGTCACCAGATGGGCGTAAAGTGTATCGCCTTGTTCCGAGCGGAATCAAAGGCCAACAGCGTGTACCAAGTCGATACACCGGAAGGTCGGCGTTACGATCCGCAGATGATTTGGAAACAACTTGTAGCGGTCACGGAAAGTATTCTAGAAACCGAACGCGCCAAGTTCTCCGGTCCAATGCGCCGCAGACTTAAGGGTCGGCGTTTGGGTCAAACGGTGAAGTTCAGCCTCGGCGGAACACACAAAGGTTATTTGAGCGTGGGCGTTTATCCCGACGGAAAATGCGGCGAAGTCTTTGGGCGGATTGGCCAAACAGGCACCTTCTCCAGCGGTGTTCTCGACGCCTTCTGCAAAGCTATTTCCATCCAACTTCAGTACGGTATTCCCCTAGACGACATCATTCATGACTTCCGGTATATGGCTTTTGAGCCGGGCGGTTTTGTTTCTGTTGAGGACGATAGCGAAGAAGGTCGCGCCGCGATTAACTCTTGCTCAAGCGTCATCGATTTGATGATGAAGATGCTCGATTACCTTTTCCCGTTGCCGGAACGTACATTGCGTCCACTAAACAGCCAATTGGAAATGCCGCTCATGGCACCTGTCCGTTCAACGCAGTCCTCCGAATCTTTGGGCATCTCCCTCGATTCAGTCGAATCCCATGGGGGCGGCAACCGGTCTTCCAACAAGTCCGTTCGCGCGACAAATGTCTGCCCGCGTTGCGGCCAGTTGACGTTCATCAGCGACGGGAAATGCAAACGCTGTGTCAACCCCTCCTGCCTCTACAAAGACGGCGGCTGTGGCGAATAACGGAGAAAACTTTAGCTGAGTAACCTCACCAGCATGGTTTCAGATTTAACTGATTCCATGTTCCTGTTTGAGAGCAGCAACAAGGTCGTCGGCTGAAACTTCAGCTTGCTGACACGGGCCTATAGGATCATGAATGTGATCCTCATTTTGGAACACTTTAAAGGTCGCGTGCACGGAATGCGCGAGCACTTCGGTATCATAGCCCCCTTCCAAAAGGGCGACGACGCGACCTTGTGCGTGTTGGTCCGCGTATTTAACCGCGCGCGCCGCCATCTTGGCAAACCCAGTAATGGAAACACGCGTCCTAACCCCCGATAGCTTTTCGCGCCAATGCGCATCGTACCCGGCCGATACGAGAATCAGTTGGGGACAAAACTTGTTCACGACGGGTTCGATGACTTCATCGAACAATCTTAGGTAAGCGATGTCTCCCATGCCCGGAGAAACGGGTATATTCAGGGTTGTGCCTTTGGCTTTTCCCCCGCCGGTCTCATGGACAAACCCGCTTCCGGGATAAAGCGGATGCTGGTGCAGGGAAACGAATAGGACTTTGGGGTCATTGTAAAAAATGGAATTGGTCCCGTTTCCATGGTGCACATCCCAATCGAGGATCATGACCCGATCCAATTTATACATCTCGATCGCGGCCCGGGCGGCAATGGCCACGGAATTAAAAAAGCAGAATCCTTCCCCATGATCTGCAAAGGCGTGATGCCCCGGAGGACGTACGAGTGCGAACGAGCGTTGAGTTTTTTGGTCCATTACGGATCGCAGACACGATAACCCCGCGCCGGCAGCCAGAGTTCCTACTTTATAGCTGGCCGAGGTTAAATAGGTATCGCCGTCGAGCATTCCCCCGCCCATTTCACTGAACCGTCGAATATCCTCAATATGCGTCGGCGTGTGAACCAAGCTGAGCTCCTCGACGGTCGCCGGGATGATCGGGATTTCTTTTAGCGATGGAAGAATCTTACTCGCGGACAAACCCTTCCAGACGGATTGAAGTCTGTCTTGATTCTCCGGATGCCCCGATTTGTTGTGTTGGGCAAACTCCGGACTATACGAATAACCGACTTGGATAGACATGCATCAAACTGTATCAAGGTGCACGTGCACGCTCAAGGTTTTGCAAACAGACCCCTTGTCTCAAAAGGGAGAAGGTGGCATTTTTGGTTTTGAAATTTGAATGAAAATATTAACCCATTGCATCCTCACACTCCTGATGCCGTTGATCGTTCGGTGGGCGCGTACTGAGGAGGAAGACATTCTTCGTTATGGGCAACCCCTGCCAACACATTTAGTGGCAGTGGCCCGAAGGATGGGAATTCGGAAGCCGGAGGAAGTGCGGTTATTAAAAGTCGCCCAAATCCTCCCCCCACCCCAGGTTCTTTTACGATGGGCTTCGACTTACTTTGGTTTTCCCTCCTCGTCCACGATCGGACTCACTTTGCGGTATGGCATTTTTGTCCGGCAAGAATATTGGGAATCAGACGCTTTAATTATCCACGAACTCGCGCACACGCTTCAGTACGAAAGGTTCGGGGGATTGCGCCCATTCCTCATGCAATATCTAACGGAATGCCTGACCGTAGGATACTCCTCCTCGCCCCTCGAAATTGAAGCTGTCGAAATGGAAGTGAAATTTAGGGAGCCTTGATTTTTACAATCCTGCCAAGTGCCTTGATTGACGTGGAGCGGTGGGTATGGCTTTTCGATCGTGGCTGGTTTTCTTGATATCGGGAAATAGATACGGACGTAAACACTTTGGTCGATCTGATCGTCCCCCTGCTTGATAATCCTGCCACATCTGGTCGGCAACGGTTGTGGCTGAATGTCCCTTTTCTTCGGTCAAGTACTCGAAAATGATCTCAACAAGACGAGCAAGAGAAATGCCGTAGTTCTTGCCTGTACGTGCATAAACACGTTCTGAAAAAGCCGCGAAAGCGTGGAAGGGCGACTCCATTTCTCCTGTCGCTTTTGTCCAAATGAACGGAACCGTTTTCGAAAAGTTGCCGCTGTTACCGACGAGATCCCAATACTTGGCAAACCTTCGTAGCCGCTGCATTGAAGCAAAATCAATCGTGCTGTTCTCCAAGATCTCGTAGGGCGGCTGGCCACTGTAAATCATTCGAAACTCCTGGTCGTGACGGATGATCGGTGTTCCGCGCAATCGTTTTAAGATGCCCATTTGTATTTCTTGTGGCGCCAAGCCCACGAGACGGTCAAACCCCGCCGCAAACGAACCAACCGTTTCTCCGGGGAGGCCCGCAATTAAATCAGCATGGATATGAACTCCGGTATGGGCCCTGAGGTATTTAAAGTTATCCTCAAGTTTCGCATAGTTCTGCCTGCGGCTAATGAGCTTGGCGACCTGCTCGTTAAAAGTCTGTATCCCCACTTCAAACTGCAACGCGCCCGCAGGAAACCGCGAAATGATTTCCCTCAAGGCTTCTGGCAACCGATCCGGCACCATTTCAAAGTGAACGAACAACCCTGGCTCGTATCGTTCCAGAAAAAACTCGAGGATGGCCCTGCTGGTGTTCAGGTTTAAATTGAAGGTGCGATCCACAAACTTAAACTTGCGTGCACCGCGTTTAAAGAGCTTTTCCATTTCAACGAGAAACGGATCAATCGCGCTAGACCGCACGGGAATGTCCAACGAAGAAAGGCAAAACTCGCATGTAAAAGGACAGCCTCGGCTCGCTTCGACATACAAAATACGATGAGCGATATCCTTATCCGAATACAACTCATAAGGTAAACGAACACTCGCCAGATCCGGGACAGGAGCGGCAATAATTTTGGTCCCAGGCTTATCTCCTTCAATCAGTTTTCGACACAATTCTCCAAAGGCAAGATCAGCTTCGCCAGTGATCACATAATCCGCCAAACCCACGATTTCTTGAGTTTCGGTCTCGTAACTGACCTCCGGACCCCCAAGCACAATAGTGACCTCCGGGCGAAGTTTCCTCAGGGCACTGACCACTTCGAGTGTTTCGACGGTGTTCCATATATAAACACCAAACCCAACTATCTTGGGCGACATCGCCAGCACATGCTCTACCATATCAAGGGGGCGTTGATTGATATCAAACTCCACAAGCATCGTTCGGCTTTCCAGCTCCCCCATGTTCGCCAGCAAATAGCGCAATCCAAACGCAGAATGAATATACTTCGCGTTCAGCGTCGTCAGAATAATGTCAGTGTTCGGCATTTCTACCACCCACTATACGTTCGCGTCGCGATTCCGTCCAGCCGTGAGGTATCATTCAGAGTTCTATAGTTTGTCCGTCCCTTCGGATTCTTTTTTTGTATCTACCACTGCCAGGAAAAGCCGCCATTGACGCCGTGAACGGTGTCATCTCCGGCGCTGGTCTGCAGATTGTAACCTCCAAAGATGCTGATGCTTTCGCTCAAATAAGCATTGAGCCCGACATTGACCAGCGCACTATCCTGATCCGGTCCTTTGGTCTGGATATTAAACGCGGCGCTATTGAGCACCCCAAACCGCGCCTCCACAGCTTTCTGCGTTTCCGCAAACTCATGTTGCCAACGCGCACTGATATTTGGATACAAAATCACTTTGCCCAACTTGAACTCGTAACTGGCCCTGACGCCCAATTGACTCATGATACTCTCCATCTCCCGCTGCGACATTGTCAGATTCAACGCCCCGGCTCCACTTTCAGTAAATTGGTCCATATTCACATGTCGATATTGGAATCCACCCACCGGGCCTAGACGCAATTTGCCTAACTCAAAGTCGTGCCCCGCCTCGATCATAGCAAAGGCTTCCTGCCCTTCCGGGCTCGCACTGGCTGTCCGACTAATCGGTCCAAAGTTAATCGGTCGTTGTGTTTCGTAGCTGGTGGATCCTCCCCCGGCCACTACATTGAGGAATGAATTCTTCTTAAAGTATCCCGCATATACTCCCCCGCGTCCGCTGTCCGCATCACTCTCGCCACTATTAGCTTTCTGGTCTGTCCGTGCATTTGAGTAACTCCCAAACACACCCACCACCATTTCCAGCGAAAGTTGATAGTCCAACCCCAGAGTCACCCCGGCTGTCGTGAAATCATATCCATTCAAACCACTGGAATCATTCAAGCTCCCAAACTCTCCTGACCCGCTGATGAACATCCCCACTCTCTTGTCCCATCCCACGCTCCGTGGCATGTACAAGGGGGCACTCGAGTCACTGTCAATCAGACTGCCGCTGCTCGCCATTAACCGATCACCACCTGCGTCAAAGAGACTTAAGCCCCTCGTGCTAATTCCCCCTTGGTTCCCAAATCGCAATTCTTCAAATCGTCCCCTTAAATTCTGAAACTGTGTCTGCATCCAGCTCATATTCACCTGAGGCATCGATTGGTAGAATACCGGGTTCATCTGATCAAAGGCCAGTGGCAGTTGTTCAGCGCTAAGCCCATTGATCGCGGGTAATACCTTATTAACCCAGTCCTCGTCAGTGGCACTGTTGCGGATCGTCTCAAGCACTCGGGCGATCGCCGCCTGATTCGGCGTCAGGGTTGGATTAGTCGCAAATGGAATCTGCGTCACCCCGATAATCACATTGTTAGCATTGTAGGCCACATTGAAGTTCAAAGCTCCCGTATTAATCACATTGGCAAATGTCCCGTTGATTCCCCCAGCGGCGGTGATGATCGTCAATGTCTCTCCGGAATTAAATTTGACAAATCCCCCAAAGGGCACCACTTGCAGCGTCCCATTCAGTGTCGCACTGCCTGTAATATTGAGCTGGTCAAATTGCCCCACTCCGGTTCCCGCGACCTCAATTAAGGTTGTCCCGTTTGCCCCTTGGATGAAGTTCCCAGTGATATTCAATATCCCGGGGCTGTTGCCGGGGCTGAGCAACCCGTTGTTAAACAAATTGCCCCCGATCGTCCCACTGCCCATAAGGGTACCCCCGACCAGATTGGTGACATTTCCCTGCACCACCCCGTTGGCAACCAGCGTTGCGTTATTGGCGATCATGATGTCGTTAAGAAAAACATTTGTCCCCCCGGCCAAGGTAGTGTAGCGAGCAGTGGCTGTCCCGTTACCCACGGTAAAGACGACTCCATTGCTATTCGTCGAATTTTGCACAATTGCCGTGCCTCCATTGAGGGTGTAGAAACCCGCCGCATTAGTCACCAGCAAATTGTCCGCGCGGAAAGTGCCGCCATTCTGTGTGAATGTGCCCCGGCGAATGTCGCTGGCGGCCGTTGCCCCTGCATTGGTCACTACCAGTTGCGAGTCGGCTCCGCTGAGATTCATGACGTTATTTATCGAGGATGCATTAGCGCCCACGATTAAACTGGCTGCCATCA